>CAZLIJ010000018.1:0-12401 GCA_964559305.1 uncultured Oscillospiraceae bacterium
GAAGGTATAGCGGTCGTTTTCTATATAGTCCTTTTTGCCGGTGGCGTCGTAGCCGTAATTTGTAAAGGCCAGCACATAGAGCCGGTTATTATACCAGCAGTAGGACCTGACGGCGTACTGGGTGAATATCTGGGAGGTCTCCCCTTTCGCCGGATCATAGCACATCAGCGCGCCCTTGTTGGAGCCGGGATAGGTGACAGAAAAATACACCTTGCCCAGATAAGAGCTGACGTCGCTGAGCTTTGCGCCCGCGGGGCAGGTATAAAGCTCCAGAGCGTTATCATTTCCGTCGGTGCGGTACAGGGCAAACACCTGCTTGCCCGCCGTGCCGGAGGAATTGCGGGGATAGTATTTATATGCGCAGTAATAGTAGTTTCCCACCTTCACTGCCACGCAGTCATTTTCAAGGCTGCCCTCCACATCGGCCATTTCAAGATTTACCATACCGTCGGAGCCTATGCGCTGGGAGGGCATAAGCAGTCTTGTGATTATGGTCGCCATCTGAGCTCTGGTGGTAAGAGCCTCGCCGTTGAACATATTGTTATCCATGCCGGTGAGCACGCCGGAGGAATACATCATATTCACCGCCGGCTGAAACTCCTCGCCCACGGAAGCTATATCCGGCACGGTCTTATCTGATATCCTGGGCAGATCCGCCGCGCTTATGCACTTATTGAGCAGGTACGCAATTGAGCTGCGGTCTATGGCCGTGGTATTCACTGCCGCGCCCTGGGGGCAGGTGGACGGCAGCAGACCGGCGGCTTTGGCGTAGGCAAGGTAAGGCGCGTACCAGCTCTCCCCCGCCGCCGGCACCGTATTGAGCGTCACGCCGTTGTAGCGGGAATGTATCCGCGCCGCGATGGTTACGGCCTGGGACCAGGTCACGTTTCCCTTCGGATCAAAGGTACGGGGCGCTGTGCCCTCCATAATGCCCTTGTCATAAGCCCTGCACACGCCGCCGAAATACCACGCCAGACTGTCCACATCCCTGAATGTGGTGGAATCCATGGTGCGCACATTCGCGAAAACTCCCAGCCCGTAGCTCTCCGCCAGCGCGCTGCCGGACAGCAGCAGCGCCGCGCACAGCGATATAAGCAGAATTTTTATTTCACACTTCATAGTTCTCTCCCTCTCGCCTGCCAATGCTCATGCTCTACATTATATAATAGCTTTATCCTCCGCGCAAGCGCCGAGGCAATTATAGGCTGTCTGCGATATTAAGCCGAAAAACTTAATAACAAATTAACGGTCTGTTTCCTTTTTTTGCCAGTTATCTGCCAGCGTCAGTTTTTCTTCCCGGGTGAGCTTTTTTATGTGCCATTCCCTGCTCATGGCCTGCTCTTTTGTTTCGTGCTCCTCAAGATAAACAAGCTTCACCGGCAGGCGGGTGCGGGTGTACCGGGCTCCCCTGCCGCAATTGTGGGCCGTCAGGCGCTTTTCAATGTCGTTTGTCCAGCCGGTATACAGGGTGTTGTCCCCGCACATTAAAATGTAAGTATAATTCATAATAGATATGGAAAAACCGGAACGCTGGCGCGCTCCGGTTTGGTTAGATTGTTTTCAGGCGAGTTCGTTCATCTTATGAGCCATCGCGGACTTCTTGTGTGCCGCGTTGTTCGTGTGAATAAGGCCCTTGGTCGC
This sequence comes from uncultured Oscillospiraceae bacterium, assembly GCA_964559305.1. Classification (GTDB taxonomy): domain Bacteria; phylum Bacillota; class Clostridia; order Oscillospirales; family Oscillospiraceae; genus UBA2922. Next base: position 1,642 of record CAZLIJ010000018.1, read on the forward strand.
CGCGTGATCGACAGTTTTGACTGCAACCTTATAGGTCTCGACGGCTGCATCTTTGTTGCCCTCGGCAACGGCCGTGTCAAACTTTCTAATAGCAGTCTTAAGCTCGGTCTTATCGGCGCGGTTCTTCGCCTTGAGCTCCTTGGACTTCTCGTCCCTCTTTTTTGCTGACTTGATGTTGGGCATGCTTCAATCGCCACCTCCTCCTATAATACTGAGCCGCTACGGCTCGCAGAATGAGATTGTACCATCAGAAGCGGCAAAAATCAAGGCTTTTTTGCAAAAATGAGATGTTTTTTTGTGGCAGCGAATAGAGTTGTGCTCCACATGGGAAAACTACACCATATTTTGTATTTGGAGGCGGAGTTATGCCCTTTAATGTGCGTACAGATCTGGCCAGCGAGGCCCGGGAGCTGTGGCAGAAATCAGCCGGCGAAACAAACGAACTTGCGGGTGTCAAGGCTCAGTATGAAATGATAAACGGCTTAAAAGCCACAACCGTGGAGATACTGGATAAGCAGGGCTCAGATACATTATGTAAACCTGTTGGCAAATATTTTACGCTGTTTTTAGATAAGCTTCGCCGCAGAGAAGAAAACGCCTTTTCAGACGCGGCTATGGCCCTGTCTTCCCTGCTCCGCCGCTTTGCCATACCTGAGGACGGCGACGCGGTCGTAGCCTGCCTTGGCAACAGAGCTATCACGCCGGACGCCTTGGGTCCCCTGTGCGGCGACAGTGTGCTGGTGACACGGCACCTCAAGCGCAGCCTGCCGGAAAGCTTTGCCGGCTTTCGCAGCGTGGCTGTTATCCGTCCCGGCGTGCTGGCCGCTACCGGTATCGAGAGCGCAGAAAACGTCAAGGCCTTTTGCGGACAGGTCCAGCCTTCATGCGTGTTCGTGGTGGACGCGCTGGCCTCCGCCAGCCTTGAGCGTCTGGGCACCACGATTCAGCTGGCGGACAGCGGTATTGCGCCCGGCTCCGGCGTGGGCAATGATCGGGCCGCAATGAACAGCGACTATCTGGGCGTGCCTGTTTTTGCCGTAGGCGTTCCCACCGTGGTGGACGCCTCCGCTTTCAGCGACGCTGAGTTTGCCAAAGGAATGTTTGTCACGCCCCGCAGTATTGACGAGCTTGTCCGCGGCGCCGCCAAGCTTATTGGCTATGCTATTAATCTGACCCTGCACCCGGGCATAACCATGGCGGACATTGATATGCTGCTGGAATAGTCGAATTTTAGGATGTTTCACGTGAAACATTGAAATACAAAGAGCAAGCTGTTATACTGACATCATCACAAATTAGGAGTGATGGCATGAGCAAAATAATAGCGATAGCAAACCAAAAAGGCGGCGTAGGCAAAACCACCAGCTGTGTCAATCTGGCAGCGGCCATCAGTCAAAAGAAAAAGAAAGTGCTGTTGGTGGACTGCGACCCTCAGGGCAACAGCACCTCGGGAATGGGCGTAGACAAAGACACCAGCCCGAACCTGTACGACATACTTATAAATAACGAGCCCGCGGAAAACTGTGTGGAAAACACAAAGTTTTGCGACGTGATACCCACAAATAAGGAGATGTCCGGCGCATCAGTGGAGCTGGTGGACACCGAGGGCAGAGAATATGTGCTGAAAAACGCGCTGGAGCCGATAAAAGACAAGTACGACTACATATTTATAGACTGTCCGCCGTCGCTGGAGCTGCTGACCATCAACGCGCTGACCGCAGCAAACAGCGTCATAATACCCATGCAGTGCGAATACTACGCTCTGGAGGGCATAGCGGACCTGACCACCACAATTAAGCTGTGCAACAAAAAGCTTAATCCCGATCTGGATGTGGAAGGAATAATCCTGACAATGTACGATTCCAGAACCAACCTGACGCAGCAGGTGGCCTGGGAATTGAAGAAATATTTCGGTGAGAAAGTGTATAAAACCGTGATACCGCGCAGCGTAAGGATGTCCGAAGCCCCCAGTCACGGTATGCCGGGTGTGTTTTACGACCGCTGGAATAAAGCCAGCAACGGCTATCTGAAGCTGGCAGACGAGTTTTTAAAACGCGAAAAAGCGCTGGCAAAGGCGGAAAGGGAGGCGGAAAACGATGGCTGACAGGAAAAAAGGTCTGGGAACAGGCTTAGGCGCGCTGTTTGGCGATGAAACGCCGGAAGCAAAGACCTCTGGCGGCGCCATGATGCTGCCCATAAGCAAGGTTGAACCGCGGCACGAGCAGCCAAGAAACAGATTCGATGAGGACGCGCTGACGGAGCTGGCGGATTCCATAGCGCAGTACGGCGTTATCCAGCCTATAACCGTGCGGCTGCTGGATTCAGGCTACTACCAGATAATAGCCGGCGAGCGGCGCTGGCGGGCCTCACGAATGGCCGGACTTAAGGAGATACCCGTCAGGGTGATAGACGCAGACGACCGCAGGACCGCGGAGCTGGCGCTGGTGGAAAACCTCCAAAGGGAGGACCTGAACCCAATCGAAGAAGCCGTTGGCTACCAGACGCTGATACAGGACTACGGCCTGACGCAGGACGAGGCGGCGAAAAGCGTGGGCAAGTCCCGCCCGGCTGTGACAAACTCCATGCGCCTGCTGCTGCTGAGTCCCAAGGTGATGGAGCTTGTTAAGGAAGGAAGCCTGTCCGCAGGTCATGCCCGGGCGCTGCTGACCATAGAGCAGCCGGAGGCCCAGCTTCAGGCCGCGCAGGAGGTCATAAGCGGCGGACTTTCCGTGCGCAGGACAGAGCAGCTCTCTGCCAGGCTGGCAAAGGGAAGACCGCTGGAAAAAGAAGAAAAAAGCGGCGACTATGTGGACTATGCCGCGGATGAAAGCATGAATCTGACCAAGGTACTTGCCAGAAAATGTAAAATTGTCGAGGGCAAGCGGGTAGGCAAGATCGAGATCGAATATTACGACTCCGCCGACAGGGAAGTGCTGCTGGACAATCTTTACCGCATGGGCGGCAGCTGGGAAAACACAAGCAAGCAGCACAGATAACTAAATGAAATCAAATATGGCTTATAATAATACAAGGAGTAATTATTATGCTTGATATAAAATTTGTAAGAGAGAATCCGGACGCTGTAAAGGAAAACATCAAAAAGAAATACCAACTGGACAAGCTGCCGCTGGTGGACGAGGTATTGGAGCTGGACACCCGCAACCGGGCTGCAATAACCGAGGCCAGCGAGCTCAGAGCCAGCCGCAACAGCCTTTCAAAGCAGATCGGTATGCTGATGGGTCAGGGCAAAAAAGATCCCTCCAAGCTGGAGGAAGCGGAAAAGGTCAAGGTCCAGGTGCAGAAAAACGCCCAGCGTCTGGCGGAGCTTGAAGCGCTGGAGGAGCAGATAGGCGAGGAGATCACAAAAAAAATGATGGTGATCCCCCAGATGATAGACCCCAGCGTGCCCATAGGCCCGGACGACACCCACAATGTGGAGGTGCAGCGCTTCGGCGAGCCGAAGGTCCCGGATTTTGAAATTCCATACCACACCCAGATAATGGAGAGCTTCGACGGCATCGACATGGACGCCGCGGGCCGGGTGGCCGGCAACGGCTTTTATTACCTGCTGGGCGACATCGCCCGGCTCCACGAGGCCGTTATCGCCTACGCCCGGGACTTTATGATAGGCAAGGGCTTTACCTACTGCATCCCGCCCTTTATGATCCGCTCCAACGTGGTAACAGGCGTGATGAGCTTTGCGGAAATGGACGCCATGATGTACAAGATAGAAGGGGAGGACCTCTATCTTATCGGCACCAGCGAGCACTCCATGATAGGCCGCTTCATCGACCAGATAATCCCTGAAAACGAGCTGCCCAAAACTCTCACCAGCTACTCCCCCTGCTTCCGCAAGGAGAAGGGCGCCCACGGCATAGAGGAGCGGGGCGTTTACCGCATACACCAGTTTGAAAAGCAGGAAATGATAGTTGTGTGCCGGCCAGAGGATTCCATGGACTGGTACGAAAAGATGTGGCGCATGAGCGTGGAGCTTTTCCGCAGCATGGACATCCCGGTGCGCCAACTGGAATGCTGCTCCGGCGATCTGGCCGATTTGAAGGTCAAAAGCTGCGATATTGAGGCATGGAGCCCCCGTCAGGGCAAGTATTTTGAGGTCTGCTCCTGCTCCAACCTGGGTGACGCCCAGGCCCGCCGGCTTAAAATGCGCGTGAAGGGCGAGGACGGCAAAATGTATCTGCCCCACACCCTCAACAACACCGTTGTGGCTCCGCCCCGTATGCTCATCGCCTTTCTTGAAAATCACCTGTGCGCCGACGGCAGCGTGACCATTCCGGAAGTGCTGCGGCCTTACATGGGCGGCACAGAAAAGCTTGTGCCGAAGAAATAATTACCGCGTTGTGATGGCGAGGGGATATCTTTTTTGCGCGCTGATACACCGTGGGATTCTTCGCTGCGCTCAGAATGACGCACAGTATTTAGACTACGCGGACGCGGAGCGATGACGCTGCGCGGAGCAGATCAATATGAAAGGGGACAGGCTTATGGACGCTGTGGTTGCGGTATATTCCGACTGGGGCATTGGCGCCAGGGGCACTCAGCCCGTGGTGCTTAAGGCCGACCGGGCGCACTTCCGTCAGCTTACCGACGGCGCAGCCGTCATCGTGGGGCGCAAAACACTGGAGGACTTCCCCGGCGGAAAGCCCCTTAAAAACCGGCATAATATTGTTGTAACAAGGCAGAATATTGAAGTGGACGGGGCGCAGGTCGCCCACAACGTTCAGGAGGGACTGGCTCTGGCGGCAAATTATGACCGCAGCTTTGTCATCGGCGGCGCCAGCGTGTATAACGAGTACTTCCCCCACCTTAGCCGTGTATATGTGACTTTTCTGGATATTGTGCCCCACTCAGACGTGTTTTTCCCCAATTTGGACGACGCGCCGGACTGGACGCAAAGCGAAGCGGGGGAGTGGCAGCAGGAGGACGGAGTCCGTTTTCGCTTCTGCACATACGAAAAAAAAATAGTGGAACATTTTTCTTGAGCCTTCGTCTGAAAGACAAAACAAATAACGGAGGAATCTTAATGAAAAAAATATTTGCCCTTATACTGGCCATGGCCATGGTGCTGGCACTGTGCGCCTGCGGCAGCAAAAAGACAGATACTGTTGTACCCACCGACGAGCCCCAGACCAGCGAAACCGTAGACGGGGATACCACCCAGACCCCTGAGGCCAGCAAGGACCCCCAGAGCGACGCTACCCAGACCCCCACCACCCAGAAGCCTTCCACGCAGAAGCCCGCACCCACCAAGAAGCCCACGGCCACCCAGAAGCCCTCCGGCGGAGCGGCAACGCCTGCCAAGACAGTTTCTGAGCTGACGAGCATGATGGATAAGGTGATAAAAGGCGCGGACGAAGTGATGATGCCCGCCACCAGCGAAGTCACCAAGGACAGCTTCAAATACATCGTGGGCATAGACTATGTAGACGGCTACACCGCCGTGGTGTATCAGCCCCAGGTCAGCTCCTCGGCCTTCCAGATAGTGCTGTTCTCCGCGCCCTCCGGCGCCGACATCAGCTCTCTTGCCTCCCAGATAAAGGCAAACGCCGACCCCAACAAGTGGGTCTGCGTGACCGCTGACGCCGTGGACGCCGTGGTAAAGGGCAACGTGGTGCTGTTCTACATGATCGACACCGGCGCTTTCCCCAACACCGTTTCCGCCATCACCGGCAATTTCGCCAAGCTGGGCTGAGCGTAAGCCGATAACACAGAGATAACCAACATAAAAGCGTCATTCTGAGCAACGCGAAAAATCTCTTATCCCATGAACATACGGTTGGAGATTCTTCGGCCACCGGCCTCGGAATGACGCATTTTTATAAGCCGCGCAGCATGGCGCCTATATGGAAATTGAAAAATATGAAGATAAAATTATCAAATTTAATAATAGTTGTCCTGTTCGGCATATTTATAGCCGGGCTGGGCATCGCCCATTTTCTTGTGCCGGACGCCTCCGTTTCCGCGGCGGAGCGGCGCAAGCTGGCGCAGAAGCCGGAGTTTTCCCTTGAAACTCTTGTGTCCGGCAAGTTCACCACCAAGGCTGAGGACTATCTGGCCGATCAGTTCCCCCTGCGCCAGCAGTGGCGCACGGTGAAGGCCGCCTGGCAGTTCGGCGCTTTTCGCCAGAAGGACAACGACGGCATTTACATCGTGGACGGCTCGGTGTATAAGCTCACCGGAAAGCTGGACGAGGCCCAGGTAAACGCGCTGGTGAACAAGGTGAACAGCGTTTACGAAAAATATCTTGCCGGCATGAAGGTATATTTTGCCGCCATACCCGACAAAAGCGCCGACGTGGCCCCGGCCCACGGCTATCCCACGCTGGACTACGGCAGGCTGGACGCTCTTTTGAAAGAGGGGCTGGACGGCAGCATAGACTATCTGGGCTTTTCCTTATGCAGTGGGCTGACCCACGACGACTATTACAAAACCGACCTCCACTGGCGGCAGGAGGCTTTGCAGCCGGTGGTGACGGCTCTGGGGTCGGCCATGGACTTCAAAGCGCCGGATATAAGCTCCTGGCAGGTCACTGAGCACGCGCCCTTTTACGGGGTGTACTGCGGCCAGTCCGCGCTGGACGTGGGCTGGGACACGATAAAGTGCCTCTTTTCCCCGGCGGTGGATGCCTCCCGGGTCACGGGGCTTGATTTCAAAGGCGAAAAGGCCGTGTACGACAGCGCCGATCTTGAAAGTCTTGACGGCTACGACATCTTTCTGGGCGGGCCAAAAACCGCGGAGACCGTTGTAAACCCCAACGGTACCACCGGGAGAGAGCTATACGTTTTCCGGGACTCCTTCGCTTCGGCTCTTACTCCGCTGCTGCTGGAAAGCTACGACAAGATAACTCTTATAGACCTGCGCTATGTGGCCTCCGATCTGCTGGAGCAGTTCGTGACCTTTACCCCCGGAGCCGACGTGCTTTTCATGTACAGCACCGAGATACTGAACAGCGGAATGCTGCTGAAATAAATAGCCTGTTGATACGAAAAAAGCGCCTGCTTTCGCAGGCGCTTTTATTTTTTTGCGGCTATCGTTCCTCTCGGAAATAGGCCATGCCCAAAGCCGCTGGGGGCTGATTCTCCTTCCGGCTGCGCATACTGGTGATGATGAGCACGATGATGGTGACAACATAGGGCAGCATCTTGTAAAGCTCCTTCACCGCCTGATTGCCGCCGGTGGGGATAAAGAGGTAGAGGATATATAGTCCGCCGAAAAGCGCCGAGGCCAGCACGCTGAAGTCGGCGCGCCAGACCGTGAAGATGACCAGCGCGATGGCCAGCCAGCCCCTGTCGCCAAAGGCGTTGTTGCTCCATATGCCGCAGGCGTAGTCCATGACGTAGTAAAGGCCGCCCAGACCCGCTATCATGCTGCCCGCAACGGTGGCCGTGTATTTATACCGGTTCACGTTGATGCCCGCAGCGTCGGCGGTGGCGGGGTTTTCGCCCACGGCCCGCAGGTTCAGGCCCACCCGGGTGCGCCGTATGATGTAGGCCACCACAAAGGCGATGATGACGGCGGTGTAGGCAAGGAAACCGTAGCTGAGGAATATCCGCGAAAACCAGCCGCCGGAGCTGGCGCTGGCAATGGATTTGCTGAAATAGGAGCTGGTGGAGGAGAGGACGATGGAGGGCAGGCTGCTGCCGGAGAGCTTGATAAGGCTGCCGCCGAAGAAGTTGCCGAAGCCCACGCCGAAGGTGGTCATGGCAAGGCCGGTGACGTTCTGGTTCGCCCGCAGCGTAACGGTGAGAAAGCAGTAAAGCGCGCCCATCAGAGCCGAGCCCAAAAGGCAGGAGAGCAGGGGTATCATTATTGCCAGAAAGCCGTTTATATCGGCGGGGGAGGGCAGCGACTGTTCATACAAAAACGCGCCTATAACGCCGCTGATGCCGCCCACATACATGATGCCCGGTATGCCCAGGTTAAGGTTGCCGGACTTTTCGGTGAGTATTTCACCTGTGCTGCCGAACAGCAGCGGGATGCCCTGCACAATGGCGCGGGGAATGAAAAACAGAAAATCAAACATACCCTCAGCCCTCCTTCTTTGCCGCTTTGCGGAAGCTGACCTTGTAGTTGATGAAAAACTCGCAGCCTATGATAAAGAACAGGATGATTCCCGTGAGAATGTCGCTGTAACTCTCATTAAGTGTAAATCGGGTGGCGATCTCGCTGGCGCCCCTGCCCATAAACACCAGCAGGAAGCTGGAAAATATCATGCCCAGCGGATTGAACTGAGCCAGCCACGACACCATGACCGCGGTAAAGCCCTGCCCGCCCACGATGCCCGTGGACAGGGTGTGGTTTATGCTGCCCACCAGCAGCAGTCCGGCCACGCCGCAGATGGCGCCGGACACCAGCATGGTGCGCATTATCACACGCTCCACCTTGATACCCACATACCGGGCTGTGCGCTCGCTTTCGCCCACAACCGATATTTCGTAGCCGTGCTTGGTGTATTTGAGATAGATGTAAACCAGTATGGTCAGCACTGCCACCACGATTATGGGCAGCAGCTGCTTTTTATCCGCTATCACCGGCAGCCACGCGTCGCCGGTGTTCTGATTGATGATGCCCATTTTGCCGCTGCCCTTGGGGGACTCCCAGATAATGACGAAATACGCCACCAGCTGGGTGGCAACATAGTTCATCATCAGGGTGAACAAGGTCTCGTTGGTGTTCCATTTGGCCTTGAAAAACGCCGGGATAAGTCCCCACAGCGCGCCTGCCGCCACGGCGGCCACGCACATGATGATATTGACCTGCCAGTTGGGAAGCTTGCCCCCCAGAAGCACCATGCAGGCGGCTGTGGCCAGCGCGCCCACCAGCACCTGACCTTCCGCGCCGATGTTCCAGAAGCGCATTTTAAACGCCGGCGTCACCGCCAGAGAGATGCACAGCAAAACCGCAAGGTTTTGAAAAAGTATCCAGCTTTTGCGGGAGGTGCCGAAGCAGCCCTCCGCCATGCCGGCATATACCTTCAACGGGTCAAGCCCCGTGACCAGCAGCGTAATTATGCCGCAGAAGGCCAGCGCCAGCAGTATGGCCCCGCCCCGGATAAGCCAGGCCCGTTTCCATGTAAGCTGCGGGCGCTTGGAAATATGGATAAAAGGTTCTTTTTTATTCATCTGTTCCCTTACCTCCCAGCTTGGTCATCATCATGCCCACGTCCCGCTTTTTGGCGCCCCGGCCATTTACTATGCCGCTGACCTTGCCCCCGCACAGCACCAGTATCCTGTCGGAAAGCTCCAGCAGCACGTCCAGATCCTCGCCCACATATATCACGGCCACGCCTTTTTGCTTCTGCCGGTTTATAAGATCGTAAATGGTATAGGAGGAGTTGATGTCCAGCCCTCTGACGGCGTAGGCCGTCAGCAAAACCGTGGGCGCAGCGGCGATCTCCCGGCCCACCAGCACCTTCTGCACGTTGCCGCCGGAAAGACGGCGCACCGGCGTACCCACGCCGGGGGTTACGACCTCCAGCTCGTCCACCACGGTCTCGGCCAGCTTTTTCGGCGATTTGCGGTCGGCAAATATGGATTTTCCCCGCCGGAAGGAACGCAGCATCATGTTGTCCGTCAAATCCATGCTGCCCACCAGACCCATGCCAAGTCTGTCCTCCGGCACGAAAGACAGCGACACGCCCAGCTGGGCGATGCTCAGGGGGTCCTTGCCCAAAAGCTCCTCGGCGCTGCCGTCGTCGTCCAGATAGGAGATGCTGCCGCTCTCCACGGGCTGCAGGCCCGCTATGGCCTCCAGCAGCTCCTTCTGGCCGCAGCCGGAAATGCCGGCCACGCCCAGTATCTCGCCGGAGTTTGCGGTGAAGGACACATCGTCCAGCTTCACTATGCCGTCTATGCTGCGCACGGTAAGACCCTTCACCTCGATACGGGGCTTGGGATCCACCGGCTCCGGCCTGGCTATATTCAGCTCCAGAGCGTGACCCACCATCATGTTGGTCATCTCCTGAGCGTCAGTCTCTTTTGTCAGCATATCGCCCACGAACTGGCCCTTGCGGAGAATGGCCACCCGGTCGGAAAGCTCCTCCACCTCGTGCATTTTGTGGGTGATTATCACTATGGCTTTGTTGTCAGCCCGCATATTGCGCAGTACAGTGAAAAGCTTGTCCGTTTCCTGGGGGGTGAGCACCGCGGTGGGCTCGTCCAGAATAAGGATCTCAGCGCCCCGGTAGAGCACCTTCACTATCTCCACAGTCTGCTTTTGGGACACGGACATATCGTAAACCTTCTGATAGGGGTCCACCTCAAAGCCGTAAGCGTCGCATATGGCGTTGACTTTTTCGGCCACGGTTTTCATATCAAGCCTGCTTTTGCCCGGCAGACCCAAAATGATATTTTCCGCCGCCGTGAGCACGTCCACCAGCTTGAAGTGCTGATGTATCATGCCTATGCCCAGATCAAAGGCGTCCTTGGGCGAGCGGATGGCGACTTCCTTGCCGTCCACAAAGATCTGGCCCTCGTCGGGATAGTATATCCCGGAGAGCATATTCATCAGCGTGGTCTTGCCGCTGCCGTTTTCGCCCAGCAGCGCCAGAATCTCGCCTCGGTATATATCCAGCCACACCTTGTCGTTGGCGGCCACGCCGCCGAAGCGCTTGGTGATGTTGCGCATTCTCACTGCCGCGGTTTTTCCGTCCATTGGCGTTAATCCCCTTTGTATTGATGTTTGCCGGCAAGCTATACGGCAAAGGGCAGCGCGTCGGCTATCCGCCGCGTTTCCCTTTACAG
>CAZLIJ010000018.1:12411-13172 GCA_964559305.1 uncultured Oscillospiraceae bacterium
TGAAACGAGGCTTCCCCTTGCGGTATTTTTTATTGCTCAGCCAAGGACGGTGATGCCGTCGATAATGGCATAGAAGTAAGGAGCAGAGCGGTACTCGCTCTCGTGGAAGTAACCGCCGCTGACGGCTTCGGTCTCGCCCACGAAGGTGCCGTCGTTGTCAACGTCGGCCATGTAGCCGGTGAGATGCCCGTCGGCGTCCACAGTGGCTACGCTGTTGTTGTAGCTGTCGTCCACGGTGACGGTGAAGGTGGAGGTATCGAACACCTTCAGGCTGCCGTCCTCAAGCTTGGCCTTGACTTCCTCAAGCTTGGCTGCGGTGCCTTCGGCGGCCACGGCGTCGTTTATCTCAAGAACCTGCACAGCGTCCTCGGTGAGAGTGCCGCAGAAATCGGTGGGCAGCTCGGTGCCTTCGGTGAGGGACTGGACAAGCAGCTTGAAATAGGGTCTCCAGTTGATGCGGGAGCCGATAACGTAGGTGTTGGGGCAGGCGTCCTTGAAGCTCAGGTTGTAGGACACGTTGGGAACACCGGCGGTCTCGCAGGCAGTGGGAGCGCCCATGGAGTCGGCGTGCTCGCTGATAAGCTTGCAGCCGTTATTGATAAGAGTGTTGGCAGCTTCCTTCTCAAGGGTCTCGTCGTACCACTCGTTGGTGTAGACCACCTGCATGGTGACGGTGGGGCATACGGAGCGCACGCCCAGATAGAAGCTGGTGTAACCGGAGATGACTTCGGCGTAGGGCTTTGCGCCCACATAGCCGATCT
>CAZLIJ010000019.1:0-12853 GCA_964559305.1 uncultured Oscillospiraceae bacterium
GATCGTATCATACAAGGACGACGCCACCGCCTTTAACGGCGCGAAAAAAGGCACCATCGCCGGCAAGGGCGTCGTCAACAACAAAGTCACCAACTATCTCATGCGCCAGCTCGAAGAAGCCGGTGTTCCCACTCATTTTGTCCGGGAGCTGAACGACCGGGAGACCGTGGTGAAAAAAGTCGCCATCGTGCCGCTGGAGGTCATCGTGCGCAACATCTCCGCCGGCCACTTCGCTTCCCGCTACGGCGTGGAGGAGGGCATCGTTTTCGACTCTCCCACCATTGAGATATCCTACAAGTGCGACGAGCTGGACGACCCGCTTTTGAACGAGTACCACGCTCTGGCGCTGAAGCTGGCCACCCGTGAGGAGCTGGACGCCATAAAGGCCATGAGCTTTAAAATCAACGACTTCCTCAAGGACTTTTTCAAAAACGTGGGCGTTGATCTGGTGGACTTCAAGCTGGAGTTTGGCCGTCTGCCCGACGGCACCATAGTTTTGGCCGACGAGATAAGCCCCGACACCTGCCGCTTCTGGGATTCCGCCACCCACGAGAAGCTGGACAAGGACCGCTTCCGCCGGGACATGGGCGGCGTTGAGGACGCCTATTCGGAAATGATGAGGCGTATTCTGGGATGAACAGTCTTTTCGCGGCCGACACGGCTGAGATACACGAAGAATGCGGGGTGCTGGGCATATGGAATCCCAGCCCCTGCCATATGGCCATGCAGGCCTATTACGCTCTCTATTCCCTTCAGCACCGGGGTCAGGAGAGCTGCGGCATAGTGGTCAACGACGACGGCCTTTTCACCGATTACCGGGATGTGGGCCTGCTCAATCAGGTCTTCACAAAGTCCATACTGGATTCCTTCCCCCACGGCTCCATGGCCGTGGGCCATGTGCGTTACGGCACCACCGGCGGCTCCGGCAGGGAGAACAGCCAGCCCATCGTGGTCAACCATATAAAGGGCCGCATGGCTCTTGCCCACAACGGCAATCTGGTCAACTCCATGGAGCTCAGGCGGGAGCTTGAAATGCAGGGCTCCATCTTCCATTCCACCAGCGACACTGAGGTCATATCCTATGTGATAACCAAAGAGCGCATCAGCGCCCCCTCCATCGAGTGCGCCGTCAACAGAGCCATGGACAAGATAATGGGCGCTTATTCCCTTGTGGTCATGTCCCCCAGAAAGCTCATCGCTGCCCGGGACCCCCGGGGCTTCCGCCCGCTGTGCTACGGCAGCACGCCGGAGGGCGGCTATGTGGTTGCGTCGGAGAGCTGCGCTCTGGACGCCATACAGGCCACCTTCATCCGGGATATAGAGCCGGGTGAAATACTGGTTTTCGACGACGAGGGCGTGCGCAGTATCAGGGATCACTGTAAAAAGGAAAAGCGCCGCACCTGCATGTTTGAGTATATCTACTTTGCCCGGCCCGATTCCGTTATCGACGGGGTAAGCGTTCACGAAGCCCGGGTGCGGGCGGGCGAGTGCCTTGCAAAGAGCCATCCCGTGGACGCGGACGTGGTCATCGGCGTGCCCGATTCCGGGCTGGACGCCGCTGTTGGGTATTCAAGAGCCTCCGGTATACCCAACGAGATGGGCTTTATAAAAAATAAATACATTGGCCGCACCTTTATCTCCCCCGGACAGGACGCCCGGGAAACTCTGGTGCGCCTTAAGCTCAATCCCATTTCCAATGTGGTCAGGGGCAAACGGGTCGTGATGATAGACGACTCCATCGTCCGGGGCACCACCTGCGCGGGGATAGTCAATCTGCTGCGCACGGCGGGGGCCACCCAGGTGCACGTGCGCATATCCGCCCCGCCCTTTCTAAACCCCTGCTACTACGGCACGGATATCGACTCCAAGGAAAATCTCATAGCCTGCAAATATACAATAGACGAGATCGCAAAGCTCATCGGCGCGGATTCTCTGGGCTTTCTGCCCACAAAGGATCTGAAGGAGCTGGTGGGGGGCGACGAATTCTGCAGCGCCTGCTTTGACGGCGACTATCCCACCCGCACTCCCGCCGAGCCCCAAAAGAGCAGGTTTGAATACAAAATCAGCGAAAGGCGAGGAGACTGAAAATGAGAAGTCACAGCGACAGCTACGCCGCCGCGGGCGTGGATATCACCGCGGGCTACAAGGCAGTGGAGCTTATGAAAAGCCATATCGCCCGCACCCTTACCCCCGGCGTCATGGGTGATGTGGGCGGCTTCGGCGGACTTTTCATGCCGGACATATCCGGCATGACCCAGCCCGTGCTGGTTTCCGGCACCGACGGCGTGGGCACAAAGCTCAAGCTGGCCTTTGCCATGGATAAGCACGACTCTGTGGGTATAGACTGCGTGGCCATGTGCGTCAACGACGTTATCTGCTGCGGCGCAAGACCTCTTTTCTTCCTTGATTACATCGCCTGCGGCAAAAATGTGCCGGAGCGCATCGAAGCCATAGTTTCCGGCGTGGCGGAGGGCTGCGTCCAGTCCGGCGCGGCGCTCATCGGCGGGGAGACCGCCGAGATGCCGGGCTTTTACCCGGAAAACGAATACGATCTGGCGGGCTTCGTGGTGGGCATGGTGGACAGGCCGAAAATTCTGGACAACAAGACCGTCAGGGCCGGCGACGCCATAATCGCGCTGCCCTCCTCCGGCGTCCACTCCAACGGCTTTTCCCTTGTGCGCAAGGTGCTTGCTTCCGCCGGCGCCGAGCTGGACGCGCCCAACGCCATGCTCGGCGGCCACAGCATTGGTGAAACTCTGCTGGCGCCCACGAAAATATATGTAAAGCCCATGCTGACCCTTATGGACAAGGTAACAGTAAAGGCCGTATCCCATATCACCGGCGGCGGCTTTTATGAGAATATCCCCCGCAGCCTTCCCGATGGGTTTACAGCCAAAATTCAGCGCTCCGACCTGCGCACCCCGCCCATATTTGAGCTTATCGCCCGGCTGGGCGGTATTCCCGACAGGGATATGTTCAACACCTTCAACATGGGCGTTGGCATGACCGCCGTGGTGGCCGCCGATGACGCCGACAAAGCTCTTTCCATCCTGCGGGACAACGGTGAGTACGCTTATCTCATCGGCGAGACCGTCCCCGGCGACGGGGGCGTTGAGATATGCTGACACGCATAGCAGTGCTGGTGTCCGGCGGCGGCACCAACCTGCAGGCTCTTATCGACGCCCGGCGCGCCGGCGCGCTCCCATCCGGCGAAATAGTCCTGGTGATTTCCAGCCGGGCCGACGCCTATGCCCTTGAAAGGGCAAAGACCGCCGGGATAGAATCCGCCGTGTGCAAAACCGAATATGAGATACTTGCTCTTATTACGGAGAAAAAAATCGACCTTATAATTCTGGCCGGGTATATGAGCATTTTGTCCGCGGACTTCACCGCCCGGTTTCCCCAGCGGATAATAAACATCCACCCCTCCCTTATCCCCGCATTTTGCGGCAAGGGCTATTATGGGCTCCATGTCCACGAAGCGGCGCTGAGCTATGGAGTGAAGGTGACGGGAGCCACGGTGCACTATGTGAATGAAATCCCCGACGGCGGGAAAATAATACTGCAAAAGGCCGTGGATGTGGAGCCCGGCGACACGCCGGAGACCCTGCAGCAGCGGGTAATGCGTCAGGCCGAGTGGGTGATTCTGCCCCGGGCGGCGGAGCTGTGCTGCGCGAAGATAAAAAAGGAGCGGGAAGCATGAAAACTTATGATATAAGCGATCTACTGAGGAAAAACCCCTACCCCGGCCGAGGAATAATTCTGGGCCGCAGCAAGGACGGCAGATACGCCGTGGCGGCATATTTTATCATGGGCCGCAGCAAAAACAGCCGCAACCGGGTCTTTGTCAAAACCGAGGACGGCATACAGACCCAGGCCTTCGACCCGGCGGCCATGACCGACCCCAGCCTTATCATCTACCACCCGGTACGGGATTTTCTGGGCTGCACAATCGTGACCAACGGCGACCAGACCGACACCATCCGGGATTTCATGGCCGTGGGCCGGAATATGCACGCGGCGCTTATGACCCGCAGCTTTGAGCCCGACGCCCCCAACTACACCCCCCGCGTTTCCGGCGTCATCGCTCCCGGCGGCGCGTACAGCCTTTCCATTATAAAAACCTTGAACGGCGATCCCGGCAAGCCCTGCCGGAACTTCTTTGAATACGAATCTCCCGTTTTCGGCATGGGCCACTTCATCCACACCTATGTGTCCGACGGGGAGCCGCTGCCCTCTTTTGAGGGAGAGCCGGTGCCGGTGCGCATCGACTTCCCCGACGCCGCCTCCTTTGCGGACGTGCTGTGGACAAGCCTTGACGCCCAAAACAAGGTGTCCCTTTATGTGCGCTATATCGACATCGTCACCGGCGTCAGCACCGTGGTGATAAAAAATAAAAATCAGTGAAAGGCGGGGCAATTATGGATAAACTTGAACTGAAATACGGCTGCAACCCCAACCAGAAGCCGGCCTGCATTTTCGTCAACGACGGCCGCGCGCTGCCGGTGGAGGTCCTCAATGGACGCCCCGGATACATTAATTTCATGGACGCCCTCAATTCCTGGCAGCTTGTCAGAGAGCTGAGAGAGGCCGCAGGCAAGCCCGCCGCCGCGTCCTTCAAGCACGTTTCCCCCGCCGGCGCCGCTGTGGGCGGACCGCTGACAGATCTTGAAAAAACCATTTATTTTGTGGATATGGACGCCGAAATTTCCGACGTGGCCGCGGCCTATATCCGCGCCCGGGGCACGGACAGGCTGTGCTCCTACGGCGACTGGGCCGCCGTGTCCGATATATGCGACGAGTCTCTTGCCATGTATCTTTCAGGCGAAGTGTCCGACGGCATAATCGCCCCCGGCTATACGCCTGAAGCGCTGGAGATCCTGAAAACCAAGAAAAAAGGCGGCTACAACGTGGTGGCCATCGACCCGGACTATGTCCCCGCGCCCATCGAGCACAAGGACGTTTTCGGCGTCACCTTTGAGCAGGGCCGCAATAACTATAAGATATCTTTCGACCAGTTCGACAATATAGTGACCGCCAACAAAGCCCTGCCGGAGAGCGCCAAGCTTGACATGGCGGTGGCTCTTATCACCCTTAAATACACCCAGTCCAACTCCGTGTGCTACGTCAAAAACGGGCAGGCCGTGGGCGTGGGCGCGGGTCAGCAGAGCCGCATACACTGCACCCGTCTTGCCGGGGGCAAGGCGGACAACTGGTATCTGCGCCAAAGCCCCCAGGTTTTGGGGCTGGAGTTTATCGATGGCGTCCGCCGTCCTGACAGAGACAACGCCATCGACATCTACACCTCCGACGAGTATGAGGACATACTGGCAGACGGGGCGTGGCAGAACGTATTCAAGACCCGGCCTCAGCCTTTCACCCGGGAGGCGCGTCAGGCGTGGATAAAGACCCAGAGCGGGCTTACCGTGGGCTCAGACGCCTTCTTCCCCTTTGGCGACAATGTGGAGCGGGCCCGCAAATCCGGCGTGAAGTACATAGTTCAGCCCGGCGGCAGCATCAGGGACGACAATGTTATTGAGACCTGCGACCGCTACGATATGGTGATGGCCTTTACCGGCATGAGGCTTTTCCACCACTGATTATCTTCAAGGGGGAATATTCCCCCTTGAAGCATTACCCCCACTCCGCGGTGCTCAGCCGCGGCAATTTCGGATAAACAGGAGGCTCATATGAAGCTGATGGTCATAGGCGGCGGCGGCAGAGAGCACGCCGTTATAAAGTCCCTGAAAAGGAACCCGGAAATAACGGAAATATATGCCCTGCCCGGCAACGGCGGCATGGAGGGCGACGCGGTGTGCGTGCCCGTGGGCGCAAAGGACATCCCCGGCATGGTGGACTTCGCCGTGAAAACCGGCGTGGACTTTGCCGTAGTGACCCCCGACGACCCGCTGGCGCTGGGAGCGGTGGACGCGCTGGAGAGCGCGGGCATCCCCTGCTTCGGCCCGGACAAAAAAGCCGCCGTGATAGAGGCCAGCAAGGTTTTTTCCAAAACCCTTATGAAAAAATACGGCATACCCACCGCGGACTGTCAGGTGTTTTCGGACATGGACGCCGCCCTTGAATACATAGAGACCGCCCCCGCGCCTATGGTGGTCAAGGCCGACGGGCTGGCGCTGGGCAAGGGCGTTATCATCGCCGCCGACAAAAGCGAAGCCCGGGCCGCCGTCAAGTCCATCATGGCCGACAAAAAGTTCGGCGACAGCGGCAACAGCATAGTAATAGAGGAATTTCTTGAAGGGCCGGAGGTCTCCGTGCTGTCCTTTACCGACGGCAGCACCGTGGTTCCCATGGCGTCCTCCATGGATCACAAGCGGGCAAAGGACGGCGATATGGGTCTTAACACCGGCGGCATGGGCGCGGTGGCTCCCAATCCCTTCTACACCCCCGCCATCGCGGCGGAGTGCATGGAAAAAATATTCCTGCCCACCATCAGGGCCATGAAGGCCGAGGGCCGAACCTTTAGGGGCTGCCTTTATTTTGGCCTGATGCTGACAAAATCGGGGCCGAAAGTTATAGAATATAACTGCCGCTTCGGCGATCCTGAAACCCAGGTGGTGCTGCCCCTGCTGAAAAGCGATCTTTACACTGTCATGCGCGCCTGCCGGGACGGCAGACTGGCGGAAACGCCGGTGGAGTTTTCTCATGAGCACGCCTGCTGCGTGGTCATGGCCAGTGCCGGCTACCCGGAGAGCTATGAAAAGGGCTATGAGATAAGCGTGAACGCCGAGATAGACGGAGAAATATTCTATGCGGGCGTGAAGAAGGAAAACGGCGCTCTCAAAACCAACGGCGGGCGGGTGCTGGGCGTGACAGTCACGGCGGAAAGCCTGTCCGCCGCCGTGGACAAGGCCTACGCTCAGGTCAAAAACATCAGCTTTGCCAACGCCTATTACAGGAAAGATATCGGCGCCCGGGCGCTGAAAGCCGAAAAAGACTAAGGAGGCCGGAAAATGGTATACAGAGTCTATGTTGAAAAAAAGCCGGAGCTGGCCGGAGAAGCCACAGAGCTGGCCGCCCAGCTGCGGGAGTTTGTGGGGATAAAAAACCTTGAGGGCGTGCGGATACTGAACCGTTATGACGCCGAGGGTCTGGACGAAAACACCTTCAAAAGCGCACTGAATACGGTGTTTTCAGAGCCGCCGGCGGATAACTGCATGTTTGAGCTGCCTGCCCATGGCGACAGCGTGTTCGCCGTGGAATATCTGCCCGGCCAGTACGACCAGCGGGCGGATTCCGCCGCCCAGTGCATACAGATAATCTCTCAGGGCGAGCGGCCTGAGGTGCGCACGGCAAAGGTGTATATTCTCTACGGTAAGCTTACACCCTCGGATGTGGCCGCGGTGAAAAAGCACGTTATTAACCCGGTGGAAAGCCGGGAGGCCGGTCTTGACCCTGTAAAGACCCTTAAAATGGAGCACCCTGTGCCGGAGGATGTGGAGCTTCTCAAGGGCTTTACCGTCATGGACGAGGCGAGTCTTGAAAAATTCGCGGCGGAGCGGGGCCTTGCCATGGATATAGGCGACCTTGTCTGCTGCCGGGATTATTTCAAAAGCGAGGGCCGTGAGCCCACCGTCACCGAAATCAAGGTCATCGACACCTACTGGTCGGATCACTGCCGCCACACCACCTTCCTCACCACCATCGACCGGGTGTCCTTTGCCGATCCCCTGCTGGAAAAAACCTATCAGGACTATCTGGCCACCCGGGCGGCCCTGGGCCGCACCAAGCCCGTTACCCTGATGGATCTGGGCACAATAGGCGCAAGATACTTGCAATCCACCGGTCAGCTGACAAAGCTGGACGAGTCCGACGAGATAAACGCCTGCACCGTGAAGATCAAGGTCACGGTGGACGGCGAAGCGCAGGACTGGCTGCTGCTTTTCAAAAACGAGACTCACAACCACCCCACGGAGATAGAGCCCTTCGGCGGCGCGGCCACCTGCATCGGCGGCGCCATCCGCGACCCCCTTTCAGGCCGCAGCTATGTTTACGCCGCCATGCGCGTCACCGGCGCGGCGGACCCGCTGCGCCCCGTCAGCGAAACCATAAAAGGCAAGCTGCCTCAGCGCAAGCTTGTCACCACCGCGGCGGCGGGCTACTCCTCCTACGGCAACCAGATAGGCGTGGCCACCGGGCAGGTGGACGAGCTTTATCACCCCGGCTACGCCGCCAAGCGCATGGAGATAGG
Source organism: uncultured Oscillospiraceae bacterium (assembly GCA_964559305.1). Lineage (GTDB taxonomy): Bacteria > Bacillota > Clostridia > Oscillospirales > Oscillospiraceae > UBA2922. Next base: position 8,210 of record CAZLIJ010000019.1, read on the forward strand.
CGCGGTCATCGGCGCGGCTCCGGCGGCAAACGTCCGGCGGGAGTGCCCCGCGCCCGGCGATCTTGTCATACTTTTGGGCGGGCGCACCGGCAGGGACGGCTGCGGCGGAGCCACCGGCTCCTCCAAGGCCCACACCGTGTCCTCCCTTGAAAAATGCGGCGCTGAGGTGCAAAAGGGCAACGCCCCCGAGGAGCGGAAGCTCCAGCGGCTCTTCCGCAACGGCGAAGCCGCCCGGCTTATAAAACGCTGCAACGATTTCGGCGCGGGGGGCGTGTCCGTGGCCGTGGGCGAGCTGGCCGACGGACTGGACGTGGATTTAAACGCCGTACCCAAAAAATACGAGGGGCTGGACGGCACGGAGCTGGCCATATCCGAATCTCAGGAGCGCATGGCCGTGGTGGTCTCCGCTTCCGATGGCCCCCGCTTCATGGAAATAGCTCAAAGCGAAAACCTTGAAGCCTCGGTTATAGCCGTTGTCAAGGCCGAGCCCCGGCTCACCATGAAATGGAACGGGGACACCATCGTGGACCTGTCCCGGGCCTTTCTGGACACTAACGGCGCGGAAAAGCACGTAACCGTGTCCGCCCAGAAGCCGGAAAACTGGGCAAAAACCCTGCCCAATTACTTCGTTCCCGGCATGATAAGTCTTGCCGGAAACCTGAACGTGTGCTCCAAGCGGGGCCTTGCGGAGCGCTTTGATTCCACCATCGGCGCGGGCACGGTGCTCATGCCCTTCGGCGGCAAGAATCAGCTGACCCCCGCTCAGGCCATGGTGCACAAAATATCCTGCGAAAAGGGCGATACTGACGACTGCTCGCTGATGGCCTGGGGCTTTAACCCCTATATCTCCGAAAAAAGCCCCTATCACGGAGCCTATCTGGCGGTGACGGAGTCCGTAGCCCGGCTCATTGCGGCGGGCGCGGAGTTTTCCGACGTGTATCTCAGCTTTCAGGAATACTTCCAGCGGCTGAACAAAGACCCGGAAAAATGGGGTCAGCCCCTTTCCGCCCTGCTGGGCGCCTTTATGGCTCAGAAGGCGCTGGGCGTGGCCGCCATCGGCGGCAAGGATTCCATGTCCGGCAGCTTTGAAAAAATGGCCGTGCCCCCCACCCTTGTGTCCTTTGCCGTGACCACGGCCAAGACCGGGGACATAATTTCCCCGGAGTTCAAGACGGCAGGCCATCAGGTGGCCCTTTTAAAGCCCCAGTATGGCCCGGACGGACTGCCCGAAGCTGAAAGCCAGATAAAACTGTTCAACACCGTTCACGGCCTTATCGCCTCCGGCAAGGCTGCGGCGGTCTACACCCCCGGCTTCGGCGGCGCGGCGGAGGCCGTGATGAAAATGTGCCTTGGCAACCATCTGGGCTTTGAGTTCGCGCCAAAAACGTCCTTTGAAGACATTTTCGGCTATTCCTACGGCGCCTTTGTGCTGGAGCTGACGGATGAAGCTCCAATCGGCGCCCTTTTGGGCCGCACCACTGCCGCGCCGGAAATAGTGCTGGACGCTGACCGGCTGCCTCTTGCCGCCGTGCTGGACGCCTATGAAAGCAAGCTGGAGAGCGTTTATCCCTGCGGCACCCCCACATCCCATGATGATATTCCCGCGCCGCTTTTCACCGGGGCAAACACTGCCGCGCCCGCGGTGAAATGCCGCAGGCCCCGGGTGCTCATCCCGGTCTTCCCCGGCACCAACTGCGAATACGACTCCGCCAGAGCCTTCGCCGCGGCAGGGGCCGAGCCGGAGATAATCGTTGTGAAAAACCTCAGCTCCGCCGCCATCGGTGAGTCTGTGGAGCATTTTGCCCGGCGCACCGGCGAGGCCCAGATGATATTCATTCCCGGCGGCTTTTCCGGCGGCGACGAGCCGGACGGCTCCGCTAAATTCATCACCGCCTTTTTCCGCAGCGGCCCTGTCAAAGACGCGGTGAACGAGCTGATAAACACCCGCGGCGGACTGATGGCCGGCGTGTGCAACGGCTTTCAGGCTCTTATAAAGCTGGGGCTGGTGCCCTACGGCGAAATACGGGACGCCCGGCAGGGCAGCCCCACTCTGACAGGCAACGTCATTGGCCGCCACCAGTCCCGGATAGTGCGGGTGCGGGTGGCCTCCACCCTGTCCCCCTGGCTTGCCAACACCAGACCCGGTGAGATCTATTCCGTGCCCATATCCCACGGCGAGGGCCGGTTTTACGCCGATGAGGCCGTGGTGAAGGCGCTGATGGACGCCGGACAGGTGGCCACTGAATATGTGGACGCCCAGGGCGCTCCCACCATGGATGTGCGCTTCAATCCCAACGGCTCGGTCTTTGCCGTGGAGGGCATAAGCTCCCCCGACGGACGGGTGCTGGGCAAAATGGGACACGCGGAGCGCACCGGAGCGGGGCTATACAAAAACGTTCCCGGAAATTACGACATGGGTATGTTCTCCGCCGCCGTGGACTATTTCAAATAAGCTTTTGTATCGAAAAAACACCCGCCGAAAGGCGGGTGTTTTTGCTTATTCCTTTGCTTTGTCCCGGCCCTTGAAAATCACGCCGGAGCTGATGGCCGAGGCAGGACAGACGCTCACGCATCTGCCGCAGCGGATGCACTCGGCGGAATTGATGTTTTTTGTCACCTGCACGTTCATTCTGCACGCGCTTTCACAGGCGCCGCAGCCCACGCACTTATCCTCGTCCACCCGCATTTGATACACACTGAACCTGTTCAAAATGCCGTAGGCCGCCCCCAGCGGGCAGAGATATTTGCAAAATGGCCTGTAAATAAACACAGCGCCCACCAGTATGATTATCAGTATGGCCATCTTCCACGAAAAGAGAAAGCCCACGGCGGCGCGGAGGCTCTTGTTTAAAAGCAGCAAGGGCACGCCCCCCTCCAGCGTTCCGGCGGGGCAGACATACTTGCAGAACACCGGCGCGCCGATACCGTAAGCGTCGGTGAGGACGGCGGGCAGTATCAGCACCCCCGCCAACATCAGATATTTGCCCCAGCGCATACCCCTGTCCAGCCGGGGCGGCATTTTCGGCTTTGGCGACGGGATCTTGTGCAGCAGATCCTGAATAAAGCCGAAAGGACACAAAAAGCCGCAGATAAGCCGTCCGAACAGTACGCCGAACAGCAGTATGACGCCCACAACGTAATAGGAAAAGTTCCTTTCCCGCCCGCCGATGACCGCCTGCAGGGAGCCGATTGGACACGCGCCCACCGCGCCGGGGCAGGAGTAGCAGTTCAGCCCCGGTACGCACAGGTGCTTGCCCGCGCCCTTATATATGCCGCCGGTGAAAAAGCCGGAGAGATTGGCGTTTTGCAAAAGCGCGGCGGCAGCCTGAATCAAATTGCGCTTTCCCTCTTTCATCAGCCCAGACCTATGCACTCAAGGCAGATGTTGGCTGCCTTTTGAAATACGTCGGCGCCCTCGCCGGAAATAAGTCCCCCGGCGATAAGCGCCGCGGCGGCAATTATTATTGCCGCCGTTATAAGCCCGGCCCCTTTCACAGGGCAAAAAGGTCGTTAAAGGCCTCGGTCATGGTGGGATGGGTGTATATCTCATCCCGCAAGACCGTGTAATCCGCGTCCATATCCATGGCCAGCTTTATGACGTTTATAAGCTCGTAGGCCTCCGGGCACAAAAGCGCCGCGCCCAAAATTTTGCCGGTCTTTGCATGGACAATTGCCTTCAAAAAGCCGTCAGTCTTTTTCAGCACCTGGGCCTTGGGAACAGCGGCCACGGGCAGCTTCAGCACCCGCACGGGCAGACCCTTTTCCTGCGCCTGAGCTTCGGTAATGCCCACTCTTGCAAGAGGCGTGTCCATGAACACGCTGTACGGCAGATTTTTTCTGCCGGAGCGGCTGTAATCCCCGCCGGTGAGCTGGGAGGCCGCTATGCGATAGTCGTCCAGCGACACAAAGGTGAACTGGGGGCCGCCGTTGACGTCGCCCAGAGCCCATATACCGGGCGCGGAGGTGCGCAGCAGATCGTCCACCTCCACAGCGCCCCGGGAGGTAAGGGTGACACCGGCTTTTTCCGCGTCCAGCCCCCGGGTGTTGGCAGCCCGGCCTGTGGCCAGCAGCACGCCGTCGCCCTTCAGCACATATTCCCCGCCGTCCTTTTCATAACGCACATCGCCGCCTTCAATGGCCAGCGGCTTTGCGCCGATAAGGAATTCAACGCCCCGCTTTTGCATTATGTTCATTATGGCTTCCGCCACGTCCCTGTCCTCCTTGGGCAGAAACACTGCGCCGTCCTGTATCACGGTGACTTTTGACCCGAAGGAGCTGTACATGGAGGCAAACTCCATGCTGATATATCCCGCGCCGATAAGCGTAAGCCGCCGGGGCAGCACCGGCTCATCCAGCAGCGTTTCGCTGATATACGCCGCGCTGTTGCCTTCAATTCCCGGGATGTTGGGCAGTCTGGGCTGAGCGCCGGTGTTGATGAATATTTTTTCCGCCTCCAGCTCCTGACTGCCGCCCGCCGTCAGCTCCACGGCAACCTTTGTGCCGGAGATAAAGTGACCGAAGCCGTCGTATATGGTGACGTTGGGCAGAGAATTGAGCTTGTCGTAATTCTTTCCCCGCAAAAATCCCGTGACCCGGCGCTTTTCCTCAATGGCTTCACGATAGGCGGCATTGCGGTCCTTTTCG
>CAZLIJ010000019.1:12863-13080 GCA_964559305.1 uncultured Oscillospiraceae bacterium
CATAGCGGGCGGACTTTTCCTCAAAGCTCTCCTCCTGATGCAAAGCCGCTTCCGCCGCGCTGTTCACCAGCGATTTTGACGGTATGCAGCCCACGTTGATGCAGGTGCCGCCGTACATCTCCTTTGACCGCTCCACCAGCGCTACCTTTTCTCCTCTTTTGGCCAGAAAGCCCGCCAGTGTCTTGCCGGCCTTGCCAAAGCCTATTATTATGGCGTC
>CAZLIJ010000020.1:0-207 GCA_964559305.1 uncultured Oscillospiraceae bacterium
GTCCAGCTTGCCGAAGCGGATATTGTCCCTCACTGTGCCCGTGAACAGGTGCGTATCCTGCAGCACCGTGCCCAGAGAGCGGCGCAGATCGTCTTTTTTGATCTTGTTGATATTTATACCGTCGTAGCGTATCTTGCCGTCCTGAATGTCGTAAAAGCGGTTGATAAGATTGGTTATGGTGGTCTTGCCCGCGCCGGTGGAGCCCAC
>CAZLIJ010000020.1:217-13050 GCA_964559305.1 uncultured Oscillospiraceae bacterium
AGGCTATCTTCTGTCCCGGCTGGGCAAACAGCTTCACGTCGTGGAGCACGGTCTTTTCCGGCGTATAGCCGAAGTCCACCCCGTCCATGACGATGTCGCCCTTCAGCTCCACATAGTCAACGGAGCCGTCTGCCTTGTGATAATGCTTCCACGCCCACCTGCCGGTGCGCTTATCGCTTTCAGTGATTTTACCGTCGGCGGTTTTTGCCGCCCGCACAAGGGTGACATAGCCGTCGTCCGTTTCCGAGGGCTCATCGAGCAGTCTGAACACTCTGTCCGCGCCGGCAAGACCCATGACGATGGAGTTGAACTGGGTGCTGACCTGGGCTATGGGCATATTGAAGCTCTTATTGAAGGTGAGGAAGCTTGCCAGCTTGCCGAGCGTCAGCCCCGTGGCTCCGCCGATGGCCAGCATTCCGCCGATCACGGTGCACAGCACAAAGCTTAGGTTGCCCAGCTGGGAGTTTATGGGCCCAAGGCAGTTGGCGAATTTATTGGCGTTATATGAGGAATCGAAAAGATTGTCGTTGAGAGCTTTGAATTCCTCCCGGCACTTCTCCTCGTGGCAGAACACCTTGACCACCTTCTGGCCGTTCATCCGCTCCTCTATGAAGCCGTTGATCGCCCCCAGATTCCTCTGCTGGGCCACAAAATAGGTGCCTGCCCGGGAGGTATACTTTTTAGTGACAAAAAACACCACGCCCACCATCAAAAGCGTGACCCCTGTCAGGGGCAGGCTCAGGCGTATCATGCTGTAAAGCACGCCCACTATGGTGACAAAGCTGCTGATAAGCTGGGGAATGGACTGGGATATCATCTGGCGCAGAGTGTCCACGTCGTTTGTGTACATACTCATCACATCGCCGTGGGAATGGGTGTCAAAATACCTGATGGGCAGGGATTCCATGTGGGTGAACATATCCCGGCGCAGCCGGTACATGGTGCCCTGTGAAATGTAGATCATAAGTCTTGACTGGATGAAGGAGGCCAGTATGCCGCAGCCGTAATAGATCATGATCTTGCCCATGGCCCCGGCAAGACCCGCAAAATCCGCGGTGCCGCCGGCCTTGACAGTCTTCACCATGGGTGTGATATACCCGTCGATAAGGGTCTGCATGAACAGCGTTCCCTTTACCGAGGCCAGCACAGTCACGAATATGCACACCATCACTATGAGATAGGGCAGCCAGTAGCGCTGCAAAACGTAGTTGAGGGTGCGCTTGAATATTCTGCCGGGGTTCTCCAGCTTTGGTTTTGGGCCTATGCCCGCTCCCGGGCCTCGCCGGGGCATCTGTCTGGGTTCAGGCATCAGCTTCACCCCCTTCGTCAAAGTCGCCGCTGCCGCCGGTCTGGGATTCGTAGACCTCGCGGTATATGGCGTTTGTTTCCATCAGCTCATCGTGGGTGCCGAAGCCGTTGACGGCGCCGTCATCCAGCACCAGTATCCTGTCGGCGTTCTGCACGCTGGCTATGCGCTGGGCTATGATAAGCTTGGTGGTGTTGGGCAGGCTTTCGGAAAGGGCTTTGCGTATTTTCGCGTCGGTGGCCGTATCCACGGCGGAGGTGGAATCGTCAAGAATAAGTATCCGGGGCCTTTTCAAAATAGCCCGGGCGATACATATCCTCTGTTTTTGTCCGCCGGATACATTGGTGCCGCCCTGGGAAAGCGGAGTGTTGTAGCCCTGAGGCATCTTGGATATGAATTCGTCGGCACAGGCCAGAGTACAGGCCTTAACGCATTCTTCCTCGTCCGCGTATTCGTCGCCCCAGCGCAGGTTATCCAGCACCGTGCCGGAAAAAAGCACGTTCTTTTGCAGCACCACGGAAACCGCGTCCCGCAAGGTCTCCATGTCGTAGCTGCGCACGTCTGTGCCGCCCACCAGCACCGCCCCCGCCGTCACGTCGTAAAGGCGGCTGATGAGGTTGACAAGGCTTGTTTTGGCGCTGCCGGTGCCGCCGATTATGCCTATTGTTTCGCCGGAGCGTATGCTAAGGTTAATATCTCTCAGCACCGGCTTTTCGCTGTCGGCGCTGTACGCAAAATCCACATGGCTGAAAACCACGCTGCCGTCGGGGACATAATACTCCGGCTCCCGGGGGTTTGTAAGATCGGCAGTCTCGTCCAGCACCTGGGCTACCCGCTCCGCGCTGGCGGAGGCCATGGTTATCATAACGAAGATCATGGACAGCATGAGAAGGCTCATAAGAATGTTCATGCAGTAGGTCAGAAGGCTCATAAGCTCGCCGGTGGTGAGATTGCCCGCCACTATCATCTGGGCGCCCAGCCAGCTGATGGCCAGTATGCACACATACACGGTTGCGTTCATGACAGGGCTGTTCCAGGACACTATCTTCTCCGCGCTGACAAACATCTTATAAAGATTGCCGGTGGCTTTTTTGAATTTCTTTTTTTCGTAATCCTCACGCACATAGGCTTTCACCACCCGGATGGCAGACACATTTTCCTGTACGCTGGCGTTCAGCTCGTCGTACTTTTTGAAGACCTGCTTGAAATACTTCATGGCCCTGGCGATAATAAATGCCAGAATGCCGGCCAGAAACGCTACGGCTATGAGGTATATGCTGGCAAGGCGGGCATTGATGATAAAGGCCATTATCATTGCCGTTATCATGCTGGCCGGAGCCCGCACGCACATACGCAGAATCATCTGAAATGCGTTTTGCAGGTTTGATACGTCGGTGGTGAGCCGTGTCACCAGACCGGCAGTGGAAAATTTATCTATATTTGAAAATGAAAAGGTCTGGATATTGTCGTACATGGAGCGCCGCAGATTCTTTGCGAAGCCCGCCGAGGCTCTGGCGCCGTATTTCGCGCCCATCAGCCCCGCGAAAAGTCCCACCGCCGCGCAGCCCAGCATCAGCGCGCCGATAATATAAATATGCTTCATATCCCCCGCGTTAACGCCCTTGTCGATAATGGACGCCATCAGAAGCGGGATTATCATTTCCATGGCCACTTCCAGCAGCATGAAAAGCGGGGTGGCAATGGAATCGGTCTTATAGCCGCGTATCTGCTTTGCCAGGGTCTTCAGCATCTATCCTCACCCGCCTTTTTTTCTGTCTCCATGGCCGCGATAAGCTTATCGCACAGGCGCATGAACTGGGCCTTTTCCTCCGCCGTCAGGGCCGAAGCGGCGGTGGCCTCCGTGGCCGTTAAGGCCAGCATGGCCCTGTCGTGGGCTTCCCTGCCCTGCCCGGTCAGCACAAGTTTTTTCAGCCTTGCGTCATAGGGCACCGGCTCCCTTGTGATGTAGCCTCTCTTTTCCATCAGCTGCACCACGCTGGTTACAGACGAGCGGGTGATGTGAAAAGCCTCCTCCACGTCCTTTTGAAAAATATCCCTGTCGGGATTGTGGTATATAAGCCCCATTATCCGTCCGCTTATAACGGTTATCTCGTCAATGCCGTTTTCGCGGGCGTGCTCCATGAACGATCTGTTCATGGCGTGGCCCAGCCGCTTTATCCGCGGCCCTATCTGATTTTCACAGCCTCTCGGCTCCGTCATGGCTCTCCCCTCCCGGAATTAGTTTGAATTCAAACAGTTTTATGCCGAACAGTTTAACTCCGTACATTTTATATGTCAACACTAAAGACGAAAAAAACGAGCCCGGGCTCGTTTTTTTTCGTCGGTTTCAAAAATACTTTTTTCTGCGGAAGTATATGATGCAGGCTATGACCACTGCCACGCTGAGAAGTATCACGCCTATGTAGCCGTACTTCCATGTCAGCTCCGGCATATTGGTGAAGTTCATACCGTACCAGCCCACTATAAGGGTCAGCGGCAAAAACACCACCGACACCATGGTGAAGATCTTCATCACCACGTTGGTGTTATAGTCCAGCGTGGCAGTCAGCGCCTCTCTGAGATGGACAAGATTGTCGGACAGTATCTGGGCCGTGGAACTGAGCCTCTCCGCCTTGTTGGTGAAAAGCTTGAAAAAGCGCTGGCAGTTTTCGTTGAAAATACCGCTGTCGTCGGCCTGCAAAGCCTCGCCCACGTCCACCAGCTCGTCGTAATACCGCTTCACCTTGGCCACGCGGCTGCGCAGATGAAATATCCTCTCGTTCAGCTCCTGGGCCAGCTTGCCCTGGGTGAGCTGATCCTCCATGTCGGTGATCTCCTCCTCGGTGTCGTCCAGTATATTCTCTCCGCTCTGCAAAAACTGGGCGAAAAGGTCGTACATCACAGCGCCGTACTCCGCGTTGTGCTGCCGGGCCTTCATCACCTCCAGAAAGCCGGTGCGGATGCTGTCGTCCTTGTCCCATATCTGGATGAGCATAAGCTTGTTCTTCCGCAAAAGAAAGGCCACCCGGTCCCGCTCGTCCACATCATCCCGGTTGATGACGTTTATCAATATAAAGCTGCGGTCGTCCCGGCTGTCAATGCCGGCGTGGAAATGGCGGCGGAGCTGGCGGCAGGAGTCCAGCTCGTAATCGTCCAGCCCCAGTTCATCCTTGTACTTTTCCGCCTCGTCCAGTATCATCAGCCCCACGCCGGGCTCCGGAGAGGCAAACGAGCGCATATCAGAGAGTGTAAGCTCCCGGTTTTCAATACTGTAATACATCAACGTCCTCCTTTGCGTGTGCAGTGCTCCGGCGCCCAGCCCGGCAGAGGCAGGCGCTGCATGGCGCCGAATATCTTGCTTTTCATGTCCGGGTAATCCTCCCCCATGGTCTTGAGCATATCTTTTATTTCGCGGCGCTTGCTGGTCTTGTCCATGGGGCATGGGTTTTCCACGATGGGCATTTCCAGCGCCGCGGCCACATTGGCGATCTTCTGCTCACCCACATACACCAGAGGCCGTATCTGGGTCACGCCGGAGCGGTCCATGAAAGTCACCGGGCGAAAGCAGCTCAGCCGCCCTTCAAAAAGCAGCGACATCATAAAGGTCTCCACCGCGTCGTCAAAATGATGCCCCAGCGCCAGCTTGCTGACGCCTCTGGCCATTATGGCGTCGTTAAGCGCTCCCCGGCGCATCTTCGCGCACAGGGAGCAGGGGTTTTCCTCCTGCCGCACGTCGAATACTATTTCCTTTATGTCGGTTTTAAGACAGGTGTAGGGGATGTCCAGCTCCCGGCACATATCCGCCACCGGCGTGAAATCCATGCCGTCAAAGCCCAGCTCAACGGTAATGGCCTCCACATCGAAATGCTTCGGGTAATAGGTGGACAGGTGCTTCATGGCCAGCAGCAGCAGCATGGAGTCCTTGCCGCCGGACACGCCCACGGCCACCTTGTCCCCGGACTCGATCATATGGTATTCGTCCACGGCCTTGCGAACCGCGCCGGTGAAATCATCAAGTATTTTTTCCATGGTTTCCTCTCAGCAAAAAGTTAAAAACAGAATGGAGCATATCTGCGATTTATCGCGCATTAGAGAGTATTTGCGAGCTTAAAAAGCGAGAATTGAATTTGATGTTGACATACTTTTTGCACTGTGATATAAAGATAAAGCGCGTTTATGAATTATTGTAGTAGCGCATACCAAAAATGTCAAAACATTTAACAGTTATATGGAGGCAAAAAAATGTCCACGACTATGTTGACCAAGGAGAATGTACAGCGCAAGTGGTACATCCTTGACGCGGCAGGCAAGCCCATGGGCAAGACGGCGGCTCTGGCAGCCGATCTTCTCCGCGGCAAGCTCAAACCCGATTACACTCCCCACGTTGACTGCGGTGACTATGTCATCGTCATCAACGCCAAAGACGCGGTTCTCACCGGCAAAAAGCTGGAGCAGAAGTATTACCGCACTCATTCCGGCTGGGTCGGCGGCCTGCACGAGACCCAGTACAAGCATCTGATGGAGGACAAGCCCGAATTTGCCATGACTCTGGCAGTGCGCGGAATGCTCCAGAAGAACACCATCGCTCAGTGGCAGCTCAAGCGTCTGCGGGTATTCCCCGGCGCAGAGCACACCCACGCAGCCCAGAAGCCCATCGTCTGGGACCGCTAAGGAGGAAATGAATAATGGCAACTTATAAATCCAAAAGACCTTATATGTACGGCACGGGACGCAGGAAGTCCTCCGTTGCCCGCGTTCATCTCATTCCCGGCGGCACCGGCGCTATCACCATCAATGGCCGCGATATCGACGAGTACTTCGGTCTTGAGACTCTGAAGCTCATCGTCCGTCAGCCGCTGGTCACCACCGGCACTGTGGATAAGGTGGATGTTGAAGCCACCGTCGCCGGCGGCGGCGTGTCCGGCCAGGCCGGCGCCATCCGTCACGGCATCGCCCGCGCCCTGCTGGTCGTGGACGCCGCTTACCGTCCCGCTCTGAAGTCCGCCGGTTTCCTGACCCGCGACCCCAGAATGAAGGAGCGCAAGAAATACGGCCTCAAAGCCGCCCGCCGCGCCCCCCAGTTCTCCAAGCGTTAATTTTACGCTTTCAATACGCAAAAAGGCCCGGAACCGCAAGGTTTCGGGCTTTTTCTTTTTGAGAGGGTACGCAATCTTTGCTTTCCGGCGCCACATCCGCGCCAATATGCTGAACATTATTCAACATAACCGTTGTACTTTTTCGACGCAATCTATATAATAATGCCATTATTATATGATTTTTTGAATATGTGCGCCCACGCTTTGGATTATGCCGGGGCCGCGCAACTGAATATATATTAAAAAACAAACCGGAGGAAGACTCAAAATGGAAAAAATGATCGCTTACTGCGGGCTGGACTGCGAAAAATGCGACGCATACCTTGCAACCATTCATAATGACGATGCTCTGCGGACAAAGACCGCGAAGCTTTGGGCGGAAATGAATAACGCGCCCATCACGCCGGAGATGATAAACTGCGAGGGCTGCCGCATGGACGGCACGAAAACGCCCTACTGTGACAGTATGTGCGAAATTCGCAAATGCGCCATGGAAAAAGGCTTTGCCCTGTGCTCAGACTGCCGGGAGCTTGGGAGCTGCCACATTGTCGGGCAGGTACTGGAAAGCAGCGAAGAAGCGCGGAAAAATCTTATCAACACTTAAAACCGCCGGAAAAGAAAAGTCTTCAATTCAATGCGCTGTACCAATTTTTAGCGGCTGGCTGCGTATTGAGCTTATCTGTAAATTTGAAATAATGGAGAAAAGCATGAAGCTTATTTTAGATGACATCAAAAAGCGTTTTGAGACAAAGGAGGTTCTCAAGGGTGCGTCCTTTACCTTTGAGACAGGAAAGATCTACGGTCTGCTGGGGCGCAACGGCGCTGGCAAGACGACTCTGTTCAACTGTGTCAATGAGGATCTTAGCATAGACGGCGGCAGCATTACGGTTGAGGATGGCGGCACTGTTCGAGCGCCAAAGCCGGAGGATATCGGCTATGTGCTGTCCACCCCGGTGGTACCTGAATTTCTGACCGGGCGGGAATTTCTCAAGTTCTTTATTGATATCAACAAGGAAAAAATACAGGGAGAACAAACCATCGACGAGTATTTTGAGCTGATGAGCATTCGCGCAGATGACAGGGACAGACTGATCAAGGACTACTCCCATGGTATGAAAAACAAAATGCAGATGCTGGTGAACTTTATCGCCAATCCCGGCATTTTGCTGTTGGACGAGCCGTTGACCTCCTTTGACGTGGTGGTGGCAGACGAAATGAAACAGCTGCTGCGGCACATGAAAACGGAGCATATCATCATTTTTTCCACCCATATTATGGAGCTGGCGCTGGATCTGTGCGATGAGATCGTCATTCTTCACGACGGTGTGCTGAACAAAGTTGACAAGGCAGACATGAACAACCGATGCAACATAAGGAGGGATAATATGTTTAGAATGTGTGCTGAACAAAGTTGACAAGGCAGACATGAACAACGACGCCTTCAAGGATAAGATCATCGCCGCGCTGCGAGGTGGGGAGGATGAATAAGCACTTTATTCTTGCATTCCGCCTTCGCAATACATATCGCGTAAACGCGATCATTTATTCTCTCAAATCTCTGCCCGTCGTCCGCAAGTTGCTGCCCTCGTCCTTATACGCAAGCCGCGGGCTGAAACGCTTTGCGGATATTATCAGCGGCGCCGCGGAGCTTCTGTCCATTTTTTTGGGCAAGGCGCTTTATCTGCTGGCACTGTTTTGGCTGACATCGACCATGCACGCCCCATCGGGAGACAGCTTTGCCCATATGCTTGTTTTTTTGACCATTATCGGCGGATTTTTGAACACGCAGATGTTTAATCCCACCAAGGACAAATTCTATGCGATCTTTTTGATGCGGATGGATGCAAAGCGCTACGCTCTGGCCGACTACCTCTATTTTCTATTCAAAATGCTGCTTGGCTTTGCCGTATTCGCGCCCCTGATCGGCAGACTTGCCGGTGCGTCCTGGCTCACCTGCCTTAGTGTGCCGGTCTATGTAATCGGCATAAAGCTCTGCTTTGCGGCCATTATTTTAATGGATTGCAAAAAACAGCATAAGTCCGCAAGCGAGAATAAGCTCACGCCGCTGGTCTGGGTTTGCGTCGCTGTGCTGCTGGCGGCGGCAGCCGCGCCTTACTGGGGCTGGGCGCTCCCGCAATGGGTCTTGCCGCTGCTGACGGCCCTTGTGCTGGTTCCGGCGGGCTTTGCGCTGAGGTATATTCTTAAGTTTGATGAGTACAGGCCAATCTACAAGGACTTGCTGCGGCCTGAAAGTTTTAATGTGGAAAAAAACGCCGCAGGAGCCGCACAGCAGCTGGCCATGCAGAAGAAGCTCTCTGTTGACACAACTCAGACCAGTCACAAAAGCGGCTACAAGTATTTTAACGAGCTGTTTATAAAGCGCCATGCACGGCTGCTGACGAAATCCGCAAAGCGAATTGCCGTGATAGCGGCAGTGCTGTTTGCGGCGGCAGCGGCGGCGCTGGTGATATTCCCCCAATCACATGAAGAGCTAAACCAGGTACTGATGAATTACCTGCCCTATTTTCTTTTTGTGATGTACATGATTAATCGGGGCAGCGTTATGACCCAGGCCATGTTTTTGAACTGCGACCACTCCATGCTCGCCTACCGCTTTTACCGCCAGCCCAGGGCGCTGCTGGCGCTGTTCGTAGAAAGGCTGAAGTATGTGGTGCTGATTAACCTGGTGCCCGCCATGGTGATCGGGCTGGGCCTTCCGGCGCTCCTGTATCTGACCGGCGGCACAACACAGCCGCTCAATTATGTTGTGCTGTTTGTTTCTATTCTTGCCATGTCGGTGTTCTTTTCGGTGCACAGCATGGTGCTGTACTACCTTCTGCAGCCGTATAACGTGAATCTGGAGAGCAAAAATGCGGCTTTCAGCCTGGTGAACGGAATCACCTATTTTGTTTGTTACCTCTGTATTCGTGTCAAGCTGCCCACGTTGGCGTTCGGCGCTGCAATTTCGGCTTTCTGCATTATATATGCGGTGGCTGCTGTCGTCATCGCTTACAAGCTTGCGCCAAAAACCTTTAAGCTTAGAAATTGATAAGCTCCCCATGGCTGAAAAAAGGTTCCCGAATTCTCATCGAATTCGGGAACCTTTTTACCCTCCGGTTTTATCGGCGGGTTTTTCATATCATTCCCCGGCGAGAGCCGGGGAATGATATGCTTTTATAGTCTCAGTCTTTTTTGCTCAGGCTGTCCACGGCCTTCTTGGCGGCTGTGATGGCTATCTTGCCGCCGCGCTTGGCCATTCCGCCGATGAGATGGGGGGCCAGCTTCTCGATGGGATCGGACTTGAAGTCGCCTATACGCACCAGATGGATGGCGTCAAACTTGCACTTGGTGGTGCATATGCCGCAGCCCACGCACTTGGCTTCGTCCACCACAGTGGCGCCGCAGCCAAGGCAGCGCTCGGTCTCTTTTTTCAGCTGCTCCTCGGTGAAGGTGCCGCGCAGATCGCGGAAGGTCTTTTTTGCCTTGGCCGCGGTGGCGTTTGCCGGCGTCTGGCGGGGAGTATCGTCAAATCCGCCCACGCTGACGGCAGCGGTGGATTTATCCAGCTCCTTGTAGCTTCTCCGGTCGCGGCCCAGGGTAAGTGTCTGTCCCTCATGGACATAGCGGTGGATGGAGATGGAAGCTTCCTTGCCCGCGGCAATAGCGTCGATGACGAACTTCGGTCCGGTGACTACGTCGCCGCCGGCGAACACGTCCGGCTGGGAGGTCTGGCAGGTCAGTGCGTCGGCAAGGACGGTGCCCTTCTTGGCGAAGGTCATGGCGCCCTTTTCGATGCCGCCCATGTCCACCTTCTGGCCGATGGCGCCGATAACGGCGGACACTTCCAGAGTTTCATATTTGCCGGTGCCCACAGGGGCCCGTCTGCCGGAAGCGTCGGCCTCGCCCAGCTCCATGATCTCCAGCTTTATGGAGGAAACCTTTCCGTCTTTGCCGGTTATCTCCACCGGCGCTCGCAGAAGCTTCAGCTCCACGCCCTCGGCGATAGCGTCCTCCACTTCCTCGTCGTCGGCCTTTATTTCTTCTCTGGAGCGGCGGTACACAAGGTAGACCTTATCCGCGCCCAGACGTACCGCGGAGCGGGCCACGTCGATGGACACGTTGCCGCCGCCGATAACGGCCACAGCCTTGCCAACGGCGGGCTTTTTGCCCTGATTGACTTCACGCAGGAAGTCGATGCCGGTGAATACGCCGTCCATATCGTCGCCCGGGCAGCCCACAGGGGTGCCCCTGGAAGCGCCGATGGCCAGATAGAAGGCCTTGTAGCCCTGCTCTCTCAAAGCACTGAGGGTGACGTCCTTGCCGACTTCAACGCCGGTCTTGAACTCCACGCCCAGCTCCTTGAGAATGTCTATCTCGGCGTTTACAACGTCCTTTTCCAGACGGAAGGCGGGGATACCCAGGGTCATCATGCCGCCCAGAACCTTTTCCTTTTCAAAAACGGTCACGGGGTAGCCCTTGACAGCCAGATAGTAGGCGCAGGAAAGTCCGGCAGGGCCGGCGCCGATAACGGCGACCTTTTCGGTGAAGGGCTTGCCGGTCTGGTTGAGCATGGAGGGCACGAAGCGGGTGTCCGCGTCCATATCCTTTTCGGCGATGAACTTTTTTATCTCGTCGATGGCGATGGGGTCGTCAATATCGCCGCGGGTGCAGGCGTCCTCGCAGAACTTGGGGCATACGCGCCCGCAGATGGCCGGGAAGGGGTTTTCCTTCTTTATAAGCTCAAGGGCGTCCTGATATTTGCCCATGGCGGCCAGCTTTATGTAGCCCTGCACGGCAATATGCGCCGGGCACTTGGTCTTGCAGGGGGCGGTGCCGGTCTCCGCCACGTCCTGACGGTTTTCACGCCAGTCAAGATTCCATTTATCCTTGCCCCAAAGCTGGGCGTTGGGCAGCTCGGAGGGTCTTATCTCCACAGGCTCGGTAGAGCACAGCTTCTGGCCCAGACGCAAGGCGTTCATCTGGCAGTTTTCCACGCACTGGCCGCAGGCCACGCATTTTTCCCTGTCCACTTCCGCCTTGAAGTTGGAGCGCATCATGCTGGAGGCGTTGAACATACGTCCGCCCCGCAGCGACAGGCAGGAGCATTCGCAGCAGTTGCATATGCCTTCTACTATGCCGGTGCCGTCTATGTTGGAGACCTCGTGGATAAGGCCGTTATCCTCGGCCCGCTTGAGTATGTCAAAGGCTTCTTCCTTGGTTATCTGCCTGCCGTGGCCGGTCTTCAGGTGGAAGTCCGCAGCCCGGTCCAGCATGATGCACATATCATCCTCCAGATGTCCGCAGCCCTCGCCCATGATACGGCGGGTACGGCGGCAGGAGCAGGCCGTGACGGCTATGCACCAGGCGTTTTCTATGTAGCTTGTCAGCTCCTCGTAGGTCTTGACCTCGTTGTCGGCCTTTATGGCGCTCTCCACGGGGATAACGCGCATGGGTCCCATGCCAACAGGAAGGTTGGGGGCCATCAGGCGCATATTTTTGCGGGTATATTCCTCAAAGCAGCGGGCGATCTCGGGATGAGCTTCCACCTGAGCCTTGTTGCCCACCATCATTTCCATGATACCGGGCACCCAGCAGGGCATATCATATCTGTCCACGCCGTCAGCGGGATCGGTGGCACAGCTGACCACGCCTTCCATTCCCAGTTCCTTCAGCAGCCGCAGCGTCTCACTCTCCGGCTTGCCGCACTTTTTGGCGATCTCCTGCAGGGTCTTGGGCTGACGCACCTTGCAGACCAGGGCCACATCGGCCTGCTCGTCTGTGACGACCTCGGCCAGGATGCGGTATTCGGGGTCTGAGGGCACGTTGGGGATGCCGGTATGGGCCTCAAAGGTGATTTTGTTTGCCAAAGCCAGTATTTTGGGTCTTACCGCCATGATATTCTTCCTCCTCACAGAAATTCTTACTGATGTTGAAAACTTGCGCTCCCCTGAATTATTATATATGTAAACTATTGTACAGCATAGCAGTTTGTCTGAAATTTAGCAAGTGCTTTTCTTCCGGGAAAAGCCTCATATTGATACTTCGTCAGGCCGGCTATTCATTTTGCTCACTTTACAATATGCTCAAAACATGCTTTAATGTATAAGGAGAAATTTGTGAAAACAGACAAATTTTATGGAGGTAAATTTTATGGTTAGATTTGCAGACAGAATGGATTTACTCAAGGGTTCCGCAGTCCGCGAGCTGCTGGCTCTGGCCAACCAGCCCGACATCATCTCCTTCGCCGGCGGCATGCCCGCCCCGGAGCTGTTCCCCGTGGATCAGATTCAGGCCGCAGCCGACTCCGTACTCAAGGAATCCGGCCGTGTGGCTCTGCAGTACACCAGCACCGACGGCTGGCCCCGTCTGAGAGAGCAGATCGCCGAGCGTATGGAAAAGAAAAACAACATACATACCGACGCCGCTCACAT
>CAZLIJ010000021.1:0-4777 GCA_964559305.1 uncultured Oscillospiraceae bacterium
CTGGACATGATGAAAAAGGCCCAGAAGATGCAGCAGGAATTTATGAAAATGCAGCAGGAGCTGGAGTCCAGAAAATTTGTGGCTACCGCCGGCGGCGGCATGGTCAAGGCAACGCTGCTGGGCACCCGGGAGTTTGAAAGCGTCGAGATCAATCCCGAAGCTGTCGATCCCGAGGATGTGGAAATGCTGCAGGATATGGTGCTTGCCGCAGTCAACGAAGCTCTTCGTATGTGCGACGATACCACCAGCGACACCATGAGCAAAATGCAGGGCAGCATGGGCGGCGGTCTGCCGTTCTGAGCCCGTTTATGAACCCGATAATTTCATAATAAAAAAGACGCCTTACAAGGCGTCTTTTTTATTTACCGCGTCTATAAATCGCAGGAAGGCTTCCCTGCCCGCCTGGTCACGTTTGAAAACGCCCGCGTCCAGCAGGACTTTTTCAAATACAAGACCGATCTCCCGCCGCAGTATGGGCTCTGTGTCTTTTTCCGTAATGGCCGGGTATTTTGGCAGGAATTCCTTTACCCACGGGGCGTGTTTTGATAGCTCGGGGTCGCTTTCAAGCTCCCCTCCGGCTATGATAGCCGCTTTGAGCCCGTCCAACTCCTTTTTCAATCTGCCCGGCAGAATGGCAAGACCCATGACCTCGATAAGCCCAATGTTTTCCTTTTTGATGTGGTGCAGCTCCTCATGGGGATGAAAGACCCCCAGCGGGTGCTCCGCCGTGGTGAGATTATTGCGCAAAACCATGTCAAGCTCATAGCTTTCTCCCCGGCGGCGGGCGATAGGCGTGACTGTGTTGTGCCGCTCACCCGGGGTTTCGGCGAATACGCCCGCGGACGCGTCCGTATAGCTCCGCCAGACTGTCAGTATCTTTTCTGCAAGCTCCGCCAGCACTCCGGGGTCTTTGGCTGTAAGCCTTATCACCGACATGGGCCAGCGGACTATACCGGCGTGAACATCTTTAAAGCCGCTGAAGCAAAGCGGCGTTTCAATGGGCGCTTTGGCCATGGGCATTTCGTGGCGTCCGCCCTGAAAATGATCGTGGCTGAGAATGCTGCCGCCCACAATGGGCAGGTCGGCGTTGCTGCCGATAAAATAGTGGGGGAACTGCCGGACAAAGTCCAGCAGGCGGTCAATGGCTCCCCGGTCTATCACCATGTGCCTGTGAGTGTCGTTAAGCACTATGCAGTGCTCGTTATAGTAAACATAGGGGGAGTATTGCATTCCCCAGCTCTCGCCCGCAAGCGTCACCGGTACCACCCGCAGATTCTGCCGGGCCGGACGCCCTTCCCTGCCGGCATAGCCTTCGTTTTCCCGGCATAAAAGGCAGGCCGGGTATTCGCTGCCTCCGGCAGCTCTGCCCTGAGCGGCGATATCCCTGGGGTCTTTTTCCGGCTTGGCAAGGTTGATGGTAATTTCAAGTGGGCCGTATTGAGTATCTGTGACCCACTTCACGTCCATTGCCGTTCTGTAAGCTCTTATATAGTTAGAATTTTTCGCCAGCGCGTAAAGCCAGTCGGTGGCCTTTTGGGGCGATTGGGCGTAAAGTGCCGCGAACTTTTCATTGACCTCGTGGGGGTAGGGCGTCATGACGCCCATAAGCTTTGTTTCAAACCGCTCCCGCTGAGCCTGTGTGTCCCCGACAGCGCCGGTTGAAACGGCAAAGTCCGTCAGAGCGTTCAGCAAGTTTTCAAGGGGCGCGTTTATCGGCAGGGCTGCGGGGTCAAAGCTGTCAAGCCCCAGTATTTCAAGGAGCCTGTTTACAATATAGCGCCTGTCGTCCGCGCTTATAAGTCCACGGTCGATGCCGTATTGGGCAAGGCCGGCAATATATTCGTCTATCACTTATCGTTCTCTCTTATCAAAACCTTATCCAGCAGGTATCTGGGCCGGTGCTTTGATTCCATATAGGTCTTGCCCACATACTCGCCCACAACACCTGTCATGCCCAGCTGCAGCCCGCCCACAAACCACACGGCGGCGCTTATCCACAGCCAGTCGGGCGCGGGGAGGGTGCAAAGGCATACAATGAACATGACAAAGCCCGTCAGCACTGCCAGTGCGCCCAGCAGCAGCGCCAGACGTATGGGCTTTATGCTGAAGCTGGTGATGCCGTCCGCCGCCAAAGCCAGCATTTTTTTCAGCGGGTATTTGGATTCGCCGGCTATGCGCTCACCGCGTTCATATTCCACCACAGCGCATTTATAGCCCAGGGTGGGTACGATGCCCCGGAGAAAGAGATTGACCTCCTTGTATTCGCCAAGAGCCTCCAGCGCTCTCTTATCCATAAGGCGGAAGTCCGCGTGGTCGGGGATAGTCTCCACGCCCATGCGGCGCATGGTGTTATAAAAAGCGTGGGCGCTGCCCCGCTTAAAAGCGGTATCCGTGCTGCGGGAGCTGCGCACACCGTATACTATGTCCGCGCCGTTTATATACTCGTCCACCATCTTTGGAATGGCGTTCACATCGTCCTGCAGGTCGGCGTCCATGGATATGGCGGCATCGCAGTGCTCCTTCACCGTCATCAGTCCCGCCAGCAGCGCGTTCTGATGGCCCCGGTTGCGGGAGAGTTTGACTCCGGCATAGACAAAATCGGCGGCGTAAAGCTTTTCAATAAGCTCCCATGTTCCGTCCCGGGAGCCGTCATCCACAAAAGCGATGCGGCTGTCCGGCGAGATCTTATCCGCGGCCACCATTTCCGCCAGCACGTCTTTTAAGCGTCGGGCGGTTTCCGGCAGAGCTTCTTCTTCGTTATAGCAGGGAATCACCATCCATATCACGGGTTTAGACATATATCAAAGCCTCCTGTATCAAGTCTGAAGCATGGCATATTGTACCATCGGCAGGGCACATTTGCAACAAGGGCGCTTTCATTTGACAAAGTTATCTGTTATACTGTGTAAAATGACTTTATTTTCGCCAAACGGAGGATAGCTGAATTCATGTCTCATCCGGCAAACACCGTAAATATGACCACGGGGGATTACCGGCGGGTCATCATAAGCTTTGCGCTGCCGCTTCTGCTCAGCCAGCTTTTTCAGCAGCTATATAACGCGGCCGACTGTCTTATAGTCGGCCGGTTTCTCGGCAAGGACGCTTTGGCCGCGGTTTCCGGTTCAAGCACGCTTATACTGCTGCTGGTCAATTTCTTCACCGGCGCCGCGCTGGGCGCGGGCGTGGTGATCGCCCGCTATTTCGGCTCCGGCGACCATGAAAAGCTTAACCGCGCCATACACACCAACATCGCTCTGGGCATTGTGCTGGGACTGGTGCTGACGGTTTTCGGCGCGCTGGCCTCGCCTACTATCCTTCGCTGGATGGGTACAGCGCCGGAGGTGCTGCCCCAGGCTTCAGAATATCTTCGGTTTTATTTTCTCGGCTCGCTGGCCAACGTGCTGTATAACATCTTCACCGGCATACTGGACGCCGTTGGTGATTCAAAGCACCCGCTTTATTACCTCATTGTGTCCTCCTGCCTCAACATCGTTCTGGACCTTTTGTTCGTGGGCGTGCTGGGCTGGGGCGTGTGGTCGGCGGCGGTGGCCACGGTCATATCTCAGCTTGTCAGCGCCGGACTTTGTCTGAAGCATCTCACCGTACCCGGCACGGTGTACGAGGTTTTTCTGAATAAGCTGCGCATCAGGGGCGATATGCTGCGCCAGATAATCAAATACGGCCTGCCCACAGGGGTGCAGTACTCGGTCATCGGCTTTGCCAACGTGCTGGTGCAAAGCTATATAAACTCCTTCGGCGCCGACGCCATGGCCGGTTCAGGCGCGTATATCAAGATAGAGAGCTTTGTATTTGTGCCGATAACCAGCTTCACCATGGCTATGACCACCTTTATAGGGCAGAATCTGGGCGCCCGGAAGTACGACCGGGCAAAAAAAGGCGCCCGTTTCGGAGTGCTGACAACAGTGCTTCTTTCGGAGGCCATAGGGGTCATTATGTACTTTACAGCCCCTCAGCTCATCGGTCTTTTCAGCTCCGACCCGGACGTGATACATTTCGGCGCGCTGCAATTCCACACGGAGGCGCTTTTCTTCTGCCTGCTGGCCTATTCCCACAGCATCGCCAGCATCTGCCGGGGCGCGGGCAAGGCGGTGGTGCCGATGACGGTGATGTTTGTGATATGGTGTGTGTTCAGGATAGCGTATATAAGCGTGGCCATGCACATAGAGCACAACATCCAGCTGCTGTTCTGGGGATATCCGCTGACCTGGTTTTTGAGCTCGGTGGTTTTCATCATCTATTTCTACCGCTCCAACTGGCTCCACGCGCTGGATAAGATAGACGTATAAAAAAACGCGGAACTTCTGTTCCGCGTTTTTTGCTTATTACATCCAGCCCATTGAGCCGAAGATTATCAAACACAGGATATCGACGCCGAAAATTATTCCCAGGGTAATGAACTTGTTTTTCATCTTCTCCATGTCGTGCACCACAAAGGCCATGGTAAAAAACGGCAGGTAGCCCACCAGCCAGATAAGCCACGGGCAGGAGCGGCTCCACCATGAGTATTCCCAGGTGAGCACGCCGCACCAGTTGAGGAAGCACTCCATCAGCACGGCAAGGGTGGTCAGCACTATGGCGTAAAAGACCCGGTTGTTGACGCCCATTATCCGCGCGTGCTTATCCTCCGGCAGCATAAGGCAGCAGGTGACGCCCATGACAAGGAACATAAGGCTTATTTCCACATTGTAGCCGATGAGTATAAGCAGCGACGTGTCCCCCGCTATGGCCGGGGTGCCCCACACCGGGGCAAAGCCGG
>CAZLIJ010000021.1:4787-5007 GCA_964559305.1 uncultured Oscillospiraceae bacterium
GTTCCATATCTCGTTGAAAAGATCCATGCCCCACAGGGCAAGGCCCCCCAGCACCGCGTTATAGTTTTTTTCGTGGAGCTGCTTTGTGTAGATATACATGACAATTAGCAGTATGGGGATTATGTACCACTTCATGGTAAGCTGAGGGTTGCGAAGAATTTCCATTGCGCTTTGGGAATATTCCGACATCCGAAAAGCCTCCTTTGAAGATATTACCAAT
>CAZLIJ010000021.1:5017-13020 GCA_964559305.1 uncultured Oscillospiraceae bacterium
GCCGGCTGGCAGCTGCCCCAGCGGCTCGTCATATTGCGGTAGGCCACCTTGCCCACCAGCGTCTTGGGAAGCTCTTCGCGGAACTCGATCTCCTTGGGCATGGCGTACTTCGCTATATGCTTGCGGCAGTATTCCATAAGCTCTTCCCGGGTCTCCTCGGAAGCGGGAACACCGGGCTTGAGCATGATGAAAGCCTTCACAGCCCGCATCTTATAGGCGTCCGGAATGCCGATAATGCAGCTCATCTGTACTTTCTCGTTGGCGTCCAGAATATTCTCCAGCTGGCCGGGATAGATGTTGTAGCCGGAGGAGATTATCATGCGCTTGGCACGGCCCCGGAAATAGATAAAGCCCTCATCGTCCATGGTGCCCAGATCGCCGGTATAGACCCATGTAAGACCGTCGTCGTGGGTGCGAAGGGTCAAATCGGTCTCCACCTTGTTGTTCATATAGCCCTTCATCACCGTGGGGCCGGCCAGAAGGATCTCCCCTTCCTCGCCGTAAGGCAGCTCCACATCCGTGCCGGGCTTGACTATCTTGATATAGGTATCGGGGAACGGCAGACCGATGCTGCCCTCTTTGAACATATGGGGCGGAGTGAGGCAGCAGGCTGTGACGGTCTCCGTGGTGCCGTAGCCCTCCCGCACCTGGATGGAGGCGTGGTGATCGGCCAGGAATTTGTCGAACTTCTTTTTCAGCTCTATGGACAGGGAATCGCCGCCGGAAAACACGCCCTTCAGGCAGCTGAGATCCGCGCCCTCCATGCTGGGCAGACGCAGCAGCGCCTCATACAGCGTGGGAACGCCGGCAATGAAGTTGCACTTGTATTTTACGATAAGCTTTGCGTAGCTCTTGGCGGTAAAGCGCGGCACCAGAATGCAGCGGCCTCCCTGAGAGAGCATGGTGTGTATGCACACGCCCAGACCAAAGCCGTGGAAAAGCGGCATGGCCGCCAGCATTTTGTCCCCGGGCTTGAACATGGGATTTGCGGCTATGACCTGCTGGCCCAGCGCGTTGAAGTTCATGTTTGAAAGCACGATGCCCTTGGTGGTGCCGGTGGTGCCGCCGGAGTATAGAATGACCGCCGGGTCGTCCGCGTCCCGCTGCACCTTGTAGTTATAGAAGCAGTGCCTGCCCAGACGCATAAAATCATGCCAGCGGATCACCGGCGCGTCCGACGGGATCTTCTGGACCTTGCGGCCTTCCGTGAGCATATATCCCGCCTTTACAGGCTGGGAAAGCTCGTCCTTGACGCTGGCGATGATGATGTTCACCACCTGGGTGCGCTCTCTTATACTCTCAAACTTGCTGTAAAACTGATCGAGAGTGATGGCGGTTACGCTCTCCGAAGCGTTGAGATAAAATTCTATCTCCTTTTCGGCGGACAGCGGGTGGATCATATTGGCCACGGCGCCGATGAGGTTGACGGCGTAGAACATATATATGGACTGGGGGCAGTTGGGCATGGCTATTGTCACCCTGTCGCCCTGACGCACACCGATGGTACGCAGGGATCTGGCACAGGCATTCACCTGCTGCACAAGTTTTTTGTAGGTCGTGGACTTGCCCATGAAGTCGAAAGCCACGTTGTTGGGGTATTTTTCGGCTACCTTTTCCACTGCCTCGAACATGGTGCCCTGAAAGTATTCCAGGTGCATGGGCACCACGCCAAGATGGTCGGCCCAGGGGGTCTTTGCGGTAATCTCAGGCATATCAGTAATCCACCTTTTCGTCAAGTCTGGTCTCAAGCAGCGCGGGATTTTCCAGCAGGGTCTTCAAAAGACGGACGGTTTTTGAATAATAGTAGCCGTCTGCAATGCGCTCGTCTATGGTCAGGCCCAGATCCACTGTGGGAATCATTGTGGCCGTGCCGTCTTCCGAAAAAACAGGCGTCATTTTCTTTTCTCCCACGGCGATAAAAACGGAGTTTGTTCCCCAGTTGGTCAGATGGTGATAACCCATTTTCAGCCCTATGGAGCCCAGATTTGAAAGTACAATTGAGGAATAATAGGGATCGGAACCCACAAGGAAATCCGGGCACAGGCCATGCTTGTCCAGCTGGCAGATACCGGCCACAAGAGCTTTGGACAGAAAGCGCGGCATGGCGTTTAGTATGTTCATGCTGTCGGTGGATCTATCCACCTTGTCGCTGCGCAGGCCGGATATCTGACTGTATATTTTTTCGTGGACGGTGTCCAGTGTGTCGTCGGGCGTGGCGCGCACGAAAGCCAGCGCCTCCCCGCCGTCGTCGGAAAATTCCTTTTTGACCACAAAGGATGAGGACACAGCGTCACGCTGATAGACATTCTTGTTGGCTATAAAGCGGTTCATCTTGGGACGCAGCGTCAGCGTCTTCATGGCGGCGGTGACGATGCACTGGAACATATTGTACTTATAAACCGGTTCGCCGGCGTTTTTTCCCTCAAGATAGGCGTTCATGTTGGTCAGATCTATGCGTATGGATATAAACGCTTCGTTGTCGCAGCGATTGGGATACAGCAGCGGAACGATATAATGCATGGAGTCCAGCTCGCGCATCAGCCTGCCGTCTCTGCGGTCGCCGAATTTTCTTTTTGTATTGGACAAAGGCTTCACTCTCTTTCGTTTTGTTCGTATATAGCGTCAAATTTGCTCACTTTGCTAATAAAACAGCTATATATTACCCCCTATTCGAGTGATTGCCAATAGGCAAATTATACAATCCTCAAGTTTTTTGAAGTTTTTTTGCTTTAAAAAGCAGGTATCCGCTCCGCCGGGGGATAAACGCTGTTATTATACACGCCTGCCGGCCTTTTGTGTCACTTTCTTAAGATTTATTTGGTTTTATCGTCTCCCCGGCTTCGTTTTCCGGCTTCTCAAGCTGTTTCAGCGCTTTGCGGAACTGTATGCTGAACAGCACCGCAGTAAACGAAACCGCAAGGAAATCCGCGATAGGCTCCGCCGCGTATACCGCCATGGTTTTATCCGCCGGGAATATATTGGGCATGAGAAAAATCAGCGGCAGAAGCAGTACAAATTTGCGCATCACAGCCACAATTATGGATTCTCTGGCGTAGCCGATAGAGGTGAAGGTCATCTGGCAGGAGACCTGAATTCCGAAAAGCAGCATACAGGCCATATATATTCTAAGCGCTTTTTTTGTGAAGGCAAGCAGCGCCGTGTTGGGTGTGAACATTGCGGCAAAGACCTGGGGAAAGAGCATAACGCACAGCCACAGGGCCGTGGCATATACCATGCTGGCTTTAAAAAGCAGCCAGAAAGCCTCTTTGACCCTGTCTTTGTTCCTGGCGCCGTAGTTATAGCTGATGATGGGCTGGGCTCCCTGTCCAAGGCCCTGAAGGGGCAGCATGGCAAACTGCATCACGCTTGTCAATATGGTCATGGCCCCCACCGCCATATCCCCGCCGTACTTCAAAAGCGAGGTGTTGAAGCAAACGGATATGACGCTCTCGCTGGACTGCATCACAAATACAGCCAGACCCAGAGCAAGGCAGGGAAAGATCACCGATGCCTGAAGGCGCATATTTGTGCGTCTGAGCTTTAAAAGCGTTTTTTTGCCGAACAGGAACGAAAGCACCCACGCACAGGAAACAGCCTGGGATATGACTGTTGCCAGAGCCGCTCCCCTGACGCCCATATTGAAAGTAAAGATGAATATGGGGTCAAGGATTATATTGAACACCGCGCCAATTATAACGGAGTACATTCCGGTTTTTGCAAAGCCCTGAGCTGTGATAAACGCGTTCATGCCCAGCGTGAGCTGGACGAATATGGTGCCGATGGCGTAAATGTTCATATAGTCCTCGGCGTAACCGATAGTGTTTTGGCTGGCGCCGAAGGCCATAAGAAAGTCGTGATTCCAGATAAGCATGACCGCGGTGAGCGCTGCGGAGATTATTATCTGAAACGTAAAGCAGTTGCCCAGTATGGTCTCCGCCCGGGCGTCTTCCTTTTTGCCCATGAATATGGATGCTCTGGGAGCGCCGCCGCTGCCCACAAGAGCCGCGAAGGCCGACACGACCATTATTACCGGCATACACACGCCCACGCCTGTGAGGGCCATGTCCCCCACCCCTGAAATGTGTCCTATATATATGCGGTCAACGATATTGTAAAGCATATTGATAAGCTGAGCCACCACTGACGGCACTGCCAGTTTAAACAGCAGTTTTCCCACCGGCTGGTTTCCAAGAAACTCCTTGTCGTTCATCTTTCTGCCTCGCTTACTCCTGATGTGAGCGCCCTGCCCACATTATCGGCAATTTTCCGGTGCAGCCGGTCAAAGCTGGCCATATCTTCCACGGAAAAGCCTCCGAACAGAAAATCCACGAAGCGCTCATTTAGCACAGCTATATCGTCAGTTACCGGCTCCGCCTTTTTTGTAAGCGTCAGATGCACTTTTCTGCGGTCCTTTGTGTCGCCGTGCCGTTCAAGCAGCTTAAGGCTTATCATCTCCTCCACCGTCCTTGACACCACCGCCTTGGAAAACATACGCAGCTCACATATATCGGAGGCTGTGTCTCTGGCGGGATTATTGTGGAGAAAGCTTATGATATTTGCCTGCATCATGGTAAGTCCGTGGCGGACACATATCCCGGAAAGCAGCTGCTGATGCAGCATTTCGATCCGCCTGTAATCCGATAAATACTTTGTTACTTCTTCCATTTTTACACTCCTGACAAGCAATTATATCGTTTCAGAAAAAACAGTTTCGCGAGGAACTATATTATTCCATTCCGCGGCTTTTGTCAACAAGGCGGAAGGAAGATGCCTGTCCGCGGCATTTATGGCAGCGGGCGCACATAGGATGTACCAAAACCATTCTGGGAGTGATGATGCTTGAGCAAGTTCGCAGTATATCTTAAAAAGCACCGGGGAGCGGTGTCCGGGATTGCGCTGGTGCTTCTGGTGGCGGCCATATTCTGGGTGGTCAACAGTCCGGCCGTAGTGGGGGCGGCGGCGTCAAAGCGCTCGCTGCCGATCTATTCCGTTGAGCGCGGCGAGAAAACCGTGGCAATATCCTTTGACGCGGCCTGGGGGAACGAAGATACGCAGTCACTGATAGATACGCTGAAAAAGTATTCCGTAAACGCCACCTTCTTTGTGGTGGGGGCCTGGGTGGACAAATATCCCGATTCCGTGAAGGCGCTGGCCGACGCCGGCAATGAAGTTATGAATCATTCCGACGACCACGCCCACTTTGCAAAGCTCAGCGCCGACGAGATAAAGAAGAACATAAATGCCTGCAGCGATAAGATAGAAGCCGTCACGGGTGTGCGTCCCACCCTGTTCCGCTGCCCCTACGGCGAGTATAACGACAACGTGGTGGACACAGTCAGCTCCATGAATATGAAGACAATTCAATGGGACGTAGACAGCTTGGATTGGAAGGGCATTTCAGCTGATGAAATAACCCAGCGGGTACTTAAAAACGTTAAGTCCGGCAGCATAATCCTTTTCCACAACGCCGCTGAAAACACCCCCGCCGCCCTGCCGGGTATTCTGGAAGCGCTGCAAAAAGACGGCTACACCATAGTGCCCATATCAAAGCTGCTGCTTGAGGGCGACTGCACCATCGACAACACAGGCCGGCAGTGCCCTGCCATGAGCGCCACAAGCGTTGAGCTTGTTCCTGAAACTCCCGCGGCCAGTACAACGGCGGCTCCCGGCACAACTGCCGCGCCAGATACAGGCACTACGGCTGTCCCCAGCCCCGGCGCCACGGCTGCGACTACGGCTGCGCCCGGTCCGGTCAAAACTCCCTGCCCTACCGCAACACCGTGTCCCACTAAAACACCGTGTCCCACAAAAACTGTAATTGCACCGGCAGAATAAAAAAGGCGCCCGCCAATGGCGGGCGTCTTTTCTTATTATGTTTGGTAATCAGATCCGGCGATCCCTGGTCTGTTTGTCGTAATGCTTATTCAGGAAAGGACGGACAACGTAGTAGATGAGCTTGTTTTCGCCGTTGGACATATACAGGGCGAAGGTGGCAACAAAGCCCACAAGACCCAGCTTAAGGAGCGTACCCATAAGCTTGAAGGTGAAATGTGAAAAGTTCTTCATATTGTATTTACCTGCCTTTCCTTACCAAGCCTCGGAGTCGTCGAAATCGACCAGAGTCTCATCCAGCGGCTTCTCGTTGAGGACGACGGACATGTAGTTGCTGATCTGCTTGCGCATATCCCGGCGGGATATGGTGCGCGAATCCTCCAGGTCATGCTCAATGAACATGAAGTGGAAGCCGAACTCTCTCGCCAGTTCCTCCAGCATGGCGTGGACGCCGTTGTCGCCCTTGCAGGCCACGTTGTCGTTCATCATGACCATGTCGCAGTTCATCTTGCGCGCCCAGTCCCAAACAGCGTTCATGTTGTCCCAGCCGCCAACGGCGTGGTGACGCATAACACCCTTTTCGGAGAACTTGGCCAGATCGATGAGCGCCTGCTCGGGATCGTGGGTATCTATCATGTTGTGGCCCATGGTGGAGTCCATGTTGAGGACGATGTTCAGGCCCCAGCAGTTCTGTGTCCAGGTGGGAAGGTCGGTGTAATACACGGCAGAGGGTCCCCACAGGAATGCGCGATGGCGGGTCTTGCCCTTGAAGGGCTCGTACTTGGCCGCATAGCAATCACGCATCATTTTGATGACCTTGCGGTCAACCTTGTTGAAGTAAGGATCACGGCCATTGGCCAGAGCCCATTCAACCAGCTTGTAGAGGGACTCGTTTATGCCGCCCAGTGCGGAATACGGGGTAGCCATGATCTCCCACTTTTCCATCTCGATCTGGTTTTGCTCGTTCATATCGGCAGCGGCCTTGAAAAGAGCGTTCCAGTCGTACTTTACGTTATAGACCTTTTCGATCTCGGCGATGGCGTTGCGCAGCTCCTGAGCGGAATATTCGTTGCCGGGAGTGGTGTTGTGCTGCATGGCAAAGGCAAACGGATAATCGTCTATGCCCTCTCTGTGGAAGCGGCGGCGCTGGAACATGGAGGTGCATTCGCTGGCGTTGCAGGGCTGGTTGGTGGAGAGCACCAGCTTGCCGAATATGGGGAACGCGTCGTCGATGGTGACGCCGGTCTCCGCAGAGCAGCGTGAGCACACATCCGCGGGCAGGCCGTAGGACTCGGCAATGTCAATATAGTAAGGCTCGACATGCTGGTCAACGTCGCAGATAACGAACTCAGGCAGAGTCTGCATGGGCTTGCCGTCCAGTGTGGGGAAGCCGGCCATGAACAGCGGCGGTATGGTTTCGTCCATGCCGACCATTCTGTCGCTCATGGGGCCGCCGCCAAGGCGCTTGTGGTTGCCCAGCACGCCGCCGATAATCAGCGTAAGGGTTCTGACTATGGTGTTGCCGTGAATGCCGGCGATCTTGAGCTCGGGGCCGCGATAGCCTTCAAAGAGGCGGTCGACAAAGGCGAAGGATCCCAGGAAGGAGCCCATCCAGCGGTATTCCCAGATGCCCTTTACGATATGCACGGGGTCTTTGGCTATCATCAGGCCCATGAAGCCCAGATTCTTCAGCCAGGCCGCATAGTCAACCATTGTGTCTCTAACGCCGCGCCACTCGCGGTACTTGGCTATGCCGGTTCTGTCGTAATAGCGGCTGCGCAGGCCGCCTGTGCCATGCTCCGACTGCCAGATGGGATCAAATTTTTCCAGTTTGCTGTCGACAAAATCTATCGCAGCGTCCACGGGGGCTTTAAATATACATTTCATAAATCTATCCCTCCTCAAGAATTGATCTTCTTGATCTCCAGGCTCTCGACAAAGGCCTGGAAACGGGTACGGAGCTGGCCGGCGGAACCGACGGCGTATTCCTTTTCAATGGTGCAGCAGGGTATGTTGCGCTCGTTGATCATTATGTAGGAACCAAGGACCTTCTCATAGCTCCAGAACTCGCAGAACTTCATGTTTTCGATTATGATGCCGTCGGCATTATAATCCTTGACCAGCTTCTCCATCATATCGTGGCGCTGATCGATCTTGTTGCCGGACATGAA
>CAZLIJ010000022.1:0-5412 GCA_964559305.1 uncultured Oscillospiraceae bacterium
CCCCATTGACCTTGTGTACTCCCCGGCCAACGCCGCCTGAAGTCGTCCAAAGCAGCTCAGAGCGGCCTCCGTTTTACCTATACAGTATTTCCGCCCGTCGGGCGTCTCCGGCTGCCCGTGGCGGACAAGATATATTTTCCTCACGGCTTTTCCTCTCGGTTCATGTAAAAATATCGTGAAAGCATTCTTCAAACAGATCGTCAGCCCTCATCCGCAGCTTTGCGGAAAAGTCCCTGTATCGCCGCAAAAGCTCGCCGCCCTCCGGTGTCAGCGTGGTTTTGCTGCCGTTGGCGCCGCCCTGACAGCGGTTGACAAGCGGAAAGCCCAGCTCCTTTTCAGATGAGTTTATAAGCTTCCATCCGGTGCTGTACGATATCTGCATCTGCTTACAGGCAAGACTAACGGAGCTTGTATTGTCAATAAGAAACAGCAGCATGGCGATTTTTGAATCAAAGAAAGTATTCTGGGCCGTGAGACTGATATTAACCACCGGGCGCAGTATCTGCCTGTTGTGAAAGGCCAGCAGGGCCCTGTAATCTTCAGGGGTGTCGGCGTCATGCAGTATTCCGCCGTCCCGCACACAGACGTACTCGACAGTTTCCGCGCAGCGCTCAATGGCGCCGCTCAGTCCGCCTTCACCGCTGTCGCAGACGATTCTGTCCGCGGTCTGAGCCGTCATCACTATGGGATGTCCCGGCATACCGCCGCAAAGGGGGATAACCACGTCGCCGCTGTGACTGAGCAGCTCCGTCACCGTGTCCGCGGTAAACAGCGGAATGTCCACCGGCGTAAATAAAACCCTGTCGCATTTTGTACGCATATAATCCAGCCCTATGACCGCGGAGTCAAACATCTGAGTCTGGTCATACCTGTCATTGCGCAGAAAAATCACCCTGTCCGGCGAGAGGTGGTGCTCCAGTTCATCCGCCCGGTAGCCCGTGACCACCACCACCAGCTCCGCCCCCGCCTGTTTAAGCGTGGCAATTACCCTGTGGGCTATGGAGATGGACCCGATGTTCATCATCGGCTTGAAATCGCCCATTCTTGACGACATACCCGCCGCGGTGATAACCGCTCCTATGGTCATGTCTGTGACCTCCTCTGCTGCAAAATGCACAAAATTTAAGCTTGGTTTTTAGCGAGTTGTTTTTCAGTACAATTTGACGGTGCTGTGAGCCGCTGATAGAATTATAATGATAAAGCGGCAAAGCATTTATGCCAAATCAGTGAGTATCGCAATTGTCGTGATCCGCGCCTCCGCCGGTGAGATCTCTCAGCCGGCCCAGCCCGGCGTCGGAATAAAACATCAGCTCCGCGGGCTTGCCGTCTCCGCCCTCTGCCCTCAGCCGCAGACAGTACGCCGTTTCATAGTATTCGATGGGCAGTTCCCTTGTAAATGTCTTTCCTGTGGCCCGGTCTGTTATCTCCAGCTTCACAAGGGAAGCGGATATCTCTGTTGGCGTTTTGTCCATAAGTCATTACCCCCGCAAGTTTTTTCTCAATTATATCCTAACTGCAGCGGTAAATAAAGAAAAAAACCTTTTTTTGTCGGATTACGCGCCCGGCGCGTCTGATATAAACAGATAATTATTATAGAGGAGGAACCGCAATGATAAAAAAGCAACTAATTATCAACGGCACTCAGCGCACAGTTTTGGTGGAGGGCACCGAATCGCTGGCTTCGGTCTTGCGTGAGCGTCTGCTGCTCACCGGCTGTAAGATCGGCTGCGGCGAAGGCCACTGCGGAGCGTGCAACGTCATCATGGACGGAAAAGTGACCCGCTCCTGCATCGTAAAAATGAACAAGGTGCGCGACAACGCTGAAATTACCACCATCGAGGGCGTTGGCACAGTCAACGATCTCCATCCGCTTCAGGCGGCATGGATGGCCAACGGCGCGGCTCAGTGCGGCTTCTGCACTCCGGGCTTTATTATCAGCGCAAAAGTTCTGCTGGAGCAGAATCCCAATCCCACCAGAGACGAGGTCCGCGACTGGTTCAACAAAAACCGCAATCTCTGCCGCTGCACCGGCTACAAGCCCATAATTGACGCCGTCATGGACGCCGCCGCGGTTATGCGGGGAGAGATGACCAAGGAAGACCTTATGTTCAAGCCCTCCGGGGACAGCATTAAGGGCACCAAGTACATTCGCCCCTCTGCCGCGCAGAAGGTCACAGGCTCCTGGGATTTCGGCGCCGACGACGCGCTGCATATGCCCTCCAACACCCTGCGTCTGGCTCTGACACAGGCCAAGGTATCCCATGCAAATATCAAGAGCGTCGATACCTCCGAAGCCGAGAAAATGCCCGGCGTATTCAAAGTCATCACCGCCAAGGACGTCCCCGGCAAAAACCGCATAAACGGTCTTGTCATGCTGCCGCTCAATAATAAGTGCGACGGATGGGATCGCCCCATTCTGTGCGATGAGAAGGTCTTCCAGTTTGGCGACGCCATCGCGATCGTAGCCGCCGATACCGACGAACACGCCCGTGCCGCCGCTGAGGCCGTGAAGGTCGATATGGAGGTTCTGCCCGCTTATATGAGCGCGCCCGAGGCCATGGCCCCCGACGCCATTGAGATACACCCCGGCGTACCAAACGCCTACTACGAGACCAACTGCATCAAGGGCGACGACTTTGACTGGAGCAAGGTTCCCGACAAAGACATGATAGAGATAAACAGCTATTGCTCCCGCCAGCCCCATCTGCATCTGGAGCCTGACTGCGGCTATGCCTATATCGACGAGGACGGTCTGCTGACCATTCACTCCAAATCCATCGGCATACATCTGCATATGCCCATGATAGCCGACGGCATCGGCATTCCCATGGAGAAGCTGCGCATCGTGCAAAACCATGCCGGCGGCACCTTTGGCTACAAGTTCTCCCCCACCAACGAGGCACTGCTGGGCGTTGCCGCATTGGTGACACAGCGCCCCGTGTCTCTGGTGTTCAACCAGTTCCAGAACATCACCTATACCGGCAAGCGCTCCCCCGCCTACATGAACATCAAGCTGGCGGCTGACGATCAGGGCAAGCTGCTGGCCATGTGGGGCAACAACTATGTCGATCACGGCCCGTACTCCGAATTCGGCGACCTGCTGACCCACCGTCTCAGCCAGTTCACCGGCGCAGGCTACGGCATACCCTCCATCCGCAACAAGAGCACCACCGTGTTCACAAACCACGCCTGGGGCTCCGCCTTCAGGGCTTACGGCTCCCCGCAGTCCTTCATGGGCTCTGAGATAGCCATCGACTGCCTGGCGGCCAAGATGGGCATAGATCCCTTCGATATCCGCGAGCGCAACTGCTACAAGGCCTCCGAGCACACCACTATTCCCACCGGATACGCACCCGACGTGTACTGCGAGGAAGAGCTTTTCAAAACTGCCCGTCCCCTCTATGAGGCGGCCAAGAAGCGTGTTGCCGCGAAAAACGCAGCCTCCGACGGCAGAACAAAATACGGCATCGGCGTGTCTCTGGGCGTATACGGCTGCGGACTTGACGGCGTGGACAGCTCTCAGGCTGACGCCGAACTTATGCCCGACGGCAAGGTGACGATCTACACCGCCTGGGAAGATCACGGACAGGGCGCCGATATGGGCGCGCTGGTCTCCGCTCACGAAACTCTGCGTCAGGCAGGCTTCAAGCCAGAGGACATCCGACTTGTGATGTGCGACACCAAGCTCACCCCCAACGCCGGCCCCGCCGGCGGCTCCCGCAGCCAGGTCATGAGCGGCAACGCCTGCCGTCTGGCGTCTGAAAATCTGCTGGCGGCAATGAAGAAGCCCGACGGCAGCTACCGCAGCTATGACGAAATGAAGGCCGAAGGCATTGAAACCAGAGTCAGCGGCCAGTGGGTCGCCACCTACTGCGCCGATCACCCCGTGGATCAGGCCACCTCCCAGGGCGAACCCTTCTCCGTTTATATGTACTCCATCTTCATGCCGGAAGTGGCTGTCGATACCCAGACCGGCAAAGTCAAGGTAGAGAAATTTACCTGCGTCGCCGACGTGGGCACCATCATGAACAGGCTTCTGGTGGAGGGCAACTTCTACGGCGGACTTGTGCAGGGCATCGGCCTTGCTCTGAGCGAGAACTTCGAGGACCTGAGCCATGACACCTCCCTTATGAAGTGCGGCATCCCCTACCCCAACGACGCCCCCGATGATATTGAGCTTCACTTCAACGAGACCTACCGTCCCCAGGGCCCCTATGGCGCGGCGGGCTGCGGCGAGGCTCCTCTGGACGCTCCTCACCCGGCGATCCTCAACGCCATCTACAACGCCACCGGCGCGCGTATAACCCGCGTCCCGGCAAAGCCTGAAGTGGTTCTGGCCGCTCTGAACGAGCTGAAAAAGTAATTCACAGCAAGGGAAAACAATGATACAATAGACAGGCGGATATTTCCGCCTGTCTATACTATATGAGTCACCTTCAATATCCGGAGGATATGACATGGCAATTGAAGAACGCGCATCCACGCATATATACCACCAGAAAAGAATGTTTTCAAAAGATGAGCTCAGTTCACTGGAAAGCCGCTGCGTCCACGAGGAGCCGGCTTACTGCTCCGCGGCATGTCCCCTGAAGCTGGATGCAAGAGCCCTTGTCAGCGCGGTGGCTGCCGGGGATTTTTCAGGGGCCATGACCCTTTATAAAAAAGCCGCCGTCCTGCCCCATATCCTCGCCTCCGGCTGCGAAGCGCCGTGCAGGGAAAAATGCCGCATGGGCCAGGTTGGCGAAAGCATCGACATCCCAGCCATTGAGCGCGCTGCCGCCCGCTTCGGCGGCGATTCCGGCGGCAGGCGCTTTTTCCAGTATAAAAAGAAGAAAACCGCCGTTATATTCGGCAGCGGACTGTTCGCGGCGTTTTATATGGCGGAGATCGCCCGCAAGGCCTATCCGCTTACGGTTTACAGTCAGTTCGACAGCCCCGTTGCTTTTCTTGCCGACGCCGCGCCCTTTACCGATGAGGAGGGCATCTCCGCCGACGCCGGAACGCTGGCGGACGCCGGCATATGTTTTATAAAAGCAGCCAATCTCACGCCGGAATTTATTAAAGCTGAGAGCTCCGGCTTTGATCTTATATGTGTCTCCCCCGCTCTGTTTTCCCAGCTTGGCGGGGAGCTGGACAGCGCCGTGATGCTCAGCCGGGAAAGCAATATCATATCCGCGCCGCCGGAAAACGGAGTTCTCTCCGCCGCGTTCGCCGCAAGAAAAGCGGCCCTGACAGCGGACAGGCTGGCGCAGGGTTTATCACCGGACAGCACCCGGGGCGCCGAGGGCTCGGTGGATACAAAGCTATATACAAACATGACCGGCGTTAAAGGCTCCCGCTCCGTTGCTGCCGCAGACGGCCTTTATTCGCGGGAGGAAGCGGTGCAGGAGGCGAAGCGCATCGAACAACAGA
>CAZLIJ010000022.1:5422-12675 GCA_964559305.1 uncultured Oscillospiraceae bacterium
CGCCGCCGAGGCCGCGCGCTGCATCCAGTGCCGCTGCGAGGAATGTATCAAGGGCTGCGCCTGGCTCCGGCACTACGGCAAGTTCCCGCGCATCATGACGCGAGAAATATACAACAACGTCAGCATAATCATGGGCGACCACATGATGAACAAGCCCATCAACGCCTGTTCCCTGTGCTCCCAGTGCTCCGTCACCTGTCCCAACGGCTACGACATGGGCGAAATCTGCCGTCAGGCGCGGCAAAACATGGTCTCAACGGATAAAATGCCGCTGGCTCCCCATGAATTTGCCCTGAATGATATGGAATTTTCCAACGGCGAAGCGTTTTTGTGCCGGTCCCAGCCGGGCTTTGACAAGTGCCGGTATGTGTTTTTCCCCGGCTGTCAGGCCGCCGCCATCGCGCCTGACACTGTGGAAGCCGCGTATCGTGATCTGGCGGAACGGCTTGAGGGCGGCGTGGGACTATTGCTGGGCTGCTGCGGAGCTATTGCCGACTGGGCCGGACGGGAAAGTATGTATCAGGATACCGTTAAGATGCTTGACAGCTGTCTCGACGGTATGGGTTCTCCAACTGTGATCGCGGGCTGTCCCACCTGCAAAAAAACGCTTGCGGGGCACAGCGGTATTAATGTTATCGGCATATGGGACGCGCTGGAGGATATCGGGCTTCCCGCCGGAGCCGGCGGCCTGAACACCAAAGCCGTGATGCACGATTCCTGCGGGGCAAGGGGCGATCCGGCGACGCAGAAAGCCGTCAGGCGTCTGGCGGAAAAACTTGGCTGCCGCATTGTGGAGGGGGAGTATTCCGGCGACCATGCCCCCTGCTGCGGCTATGGCGGTCTGGTAATGTACTCGAATCCGGAAGTTGCCCATGAGATGGCCGGTTCCTGCCTGGAGACTTCCGGCGCGCCGTATCTGAGCTACTGCATGGCCTGCCGGGACAGACTGGCGCGGGAGGGCCGTGAATCACGGCATATTCTGGAGCTTGTATACGGCGGCGGCGCAGGCGTCCCGCCGGACATCAGCGAAAAGCGCTATAACAGGCTGTCGCTGAAAAAACGTCTGCTGGAAGATTTTTGGGGTGAAAAAATGCCTGAGGATAACTGCGGTTTTAAAGTTGGTTTTACGCCGGAAGCGCTGGCCGCCATGGATGACAGGATGATTTTAAAATCCGACGTCATTCACGCGCTGAGCCATATGCGGGAAAGCGGCGAGCTTATTTTTGATGAGGATTCCGGACTGTTTATTACCCGGCTCAGGGACGGAAACGTTACCTTCTGGGTAAAGTATACGGAGAAAAGCGACGGCTATGTCGTACACAGCGCTTACAGCCACCGGATGAACGTTGTTACGCGATAGCGGGGAGGTCGGCATGGCAGAGGATAAAAATTACTACACAATAGACCCGGAGGGGAAGCTCAGGTGCATGAAATGCCATGTGCCCCTTGTAAAGGGCAAGGCCAAGTTCATGTATCTTGACAACGGCTTCCCTGTGGAGCTGCCGGTGTGCCCGGTGTGCGGGTTCATATATGTGCCGGAGGAGCTTGCTCTGGG
The DNA here is from genome assembly GCA_964559305.1 of uncultured Oscillospiraceae bacterium. GTDB lineage: Bacteria > Bacillota > Clostridia > Oscillospirales > Oscillospiraceae > UBA2922. The sequence goes on from CAZLIJ010000022.1 coordinate 6,978, forward strand.
CAAGGTACTGAGCGTGGAAAAAGCGCTGGAGGACAAATGACCGGGCATCCGGGAGGGCTTCAGCACACGTCCGAAATGGCCGCGCTGGCGGGGCTCGCTCCCCCCTGCCGGATTCTCGACATGGGCGCCGGCAGCGGCGATACGGTCAGGTTTCTGCGGTCCATGGGGCTTGACGCTTTGGGAATAGATCTGAACCCCGCAGCGGATGTGGCCCCCGGCGATATACTCAGCGCCCCCTTTGACGACGCAAGCTTTGACGCTGTAATTGCCCAGTGCTCGTTTTTTCTCACCGGCGATATCGGCAGAGCTTTCCGGGAGGCCTGCCGGCTTCTCGTCCCCGGCGGGGCGCTTTTATATTCAGACGTATGCTTTGACGATCCCGCCGACGCAGCGGTGCGGGCCGGCTTTCAGGTCGAGCTTTCAAAAGACCTGTCCTCCATGTGGCGGGAGTACTATATTGAGAGCATATGGAACGGCACAGCCGATTGTTTTAAAAATCCCCGCCCCGGAAAAAAATGCGGATACACCATGCTTATATGCCGGAAGGAGTGAGCTTATGGATTTATTTGACCGAATACTGGAACTGACCAGGCAGGGCTTTTTCTGCTCGCAGATACTGATGCAGCTGGGTCTTGACGCGGATGGGACAGAGAATCCCCAGCTGATAAGGGCTATGGGCGGTCTAAACGGCGGTCTGGGCTTCACCGAAAACGTATGCGGCTGCATGACCGGCGGCTGCTGTCTTCTGTCGTATTTTCTGGGCAAGGGCGAGGGCGACGAGTTGGAGGACCCGGAGTTCAGGCAGGCGCTGGGCGGCTTTGTCGAGTGGTTTGAAGCAAAGTCCGGTGACGAATTCGGCGGCGTCACCTGCCGGGACATTACCGGCGGCGGCGTGGGCAGAAGACTTGAACGCTGCCCCGGCCTTATCAGTGACAGCTTTGAAAAATGTATGGAAATACTCAGCGAAAAAGGAGTTGTGTGATGGACGGCGGTATTTATCTCAACAACGCCGCCACCAGCTGGCCCAAGCCGGAGTGCGTGGCGGCGGCAATGGCTGACGCCGTCAGGAAAAGGCCCGGCAGCGCGAACCGCGGCGGGGTCGAGGGTTTCAATGTCTTCGATGCGGTGCGTCAGCGCCTTGCCGGTGTCATTGGCGCAGCCAACAAAAGCCGCGTCGCTCTTGGCCCAAACGCCACCTGGGGGCTGAACGCCGCCATTATGGGTTTCCCGCTGAGCCCGGGTGACTGCGTTGTCTGCTCCGAGGCCGAGCATAACAGCGTTCTGCGGCCCCTATATTATCTGGGCAAAAAGCAGGGTATAAAGTTGATCTTTGCCCCTGTGGACGGGACGGGCAGGATCTTGACCGATAAGTGGGCGGACATTATTAACCAAGCCCGGCCAAAGCTGTGCGTGTTCACCCATGCCTCCAACGTCACCGGCGCTGTGAACGACGCCGCAAGTCTGACCGCCGCCGCCAAGAGCGCCGGCGCGGCGGTACTTGTAGACGCCTCCCAGACTCTGGGCTGCGTTCAGGTGAGCGCGGAGGATTGGGGCGCGGATATGCTGGCCTTTACCGGGCACAAATACCTGCTGGGTCCTCAGGGCACGGGCGGGCTATATGTCCGGCCGGGGCTGGAGCTTTCGCCGCTGCTTTCCGGCGGCACCGGCATAAAAAGCGACATGGACGAAATGCCGGAGGAGATGCCCATCCATCTTGAAGCCGGCACCGGCAACGAGCCCTCATTTTACGGTCTGCTGGCGGCATTGGACTGGGCCGGGGAAAATCCGGCACAATGGGAACAAACAGCGGAGCTTACCGCTGCCCTTCGTAGGGGGCTTATTTCAGCCGGGGCAAAGGTCATATCGCCGGAGGGGCCGAACACCCCGGTAATAAGCTTCAATATACCGGGAAAAAGCGCCGGCGACGTGGGCTACATTCTATCAGAGTGCTATGGCATATGCTGCCGCAGCGGACTGCACTGCGCGCCCCGCATTTTCAGGTACCTGAACTGCGGCGCCACCGTGCGCCTGAGCCTGTCCCGCTTTACCGCCCCCGGCGATATCGACGAAACTATAACCGCCGTTAAAGAAATTTCAGAGGATAATTAATGCGCTTTGAATGTAAAAAAACCGAAGACTGCTTTGCCGCCTCCCTCACATGGGAATACAGGCTCCCCATATCCGCTCGGGAGCTGGAAGGGCGGCTGACCGGCTGGACAGTGGCGGAAAACCACCGCTATCGCAGGGCCTTGATGACCGCGGACAAAGGCGCGGTGAATATCAAGGGGATTCTGGACAGCCCCGTAATAAAGGTCAGCTACCCGGAGGACGGCTGGGAAGCCGAAAAAGCCGGCTTTGAAAGCTGGCTTACTTCGGAGGCGGACAATGGATAAAGTGTTGTCAGCCACCAGAAGCGTGTGTCCCGTGTGCCTTAAAACGCTGGATGCCCGAAGGGTCGAAGCTGAAAACGGGAATATCTATTTAAAAAAGACCTGCCCGGAGCACGGGGATTTTTCCGCGCTTATCTGGGAGGGCAGCGCGGAAGAATACTTTGACTGGGGCAAAAACGACGGCGGCGCGAAGCTTTTATCCGAAAGAAACGACGGCTGTCCGGGGAATTGCGGGCTTTGTACGGAGCATCTCACCGGGGGCTGCTGCGTTCTTCTGGAGCTTACCAACCGCTGCAATATGCACTGTCCCGTCTGCTTCGCCCGGGCGGGAGAATCAGACGGGTGGGATAAACCCATGGCGGAGATTTCCCGGCTTTTCGATATGCTTATGGACAAGGGCGGTCCATATAACATCCAGCTGTCCGGCGGTGAGCCGACCATGCGCGACGATCTTACGGACATCATCGCCCTTGGACGGGAAAAGGGCTTTGATTTTTTTCAGCTCAACACCAACGGTCTGCGTCTGGCCAAAGAACCGGGCTACGCGAAAAGGCTTCGCGACAGCGGGCTTGACTGCGTTTTCCTGCAATTCGACGGCTTTGACGATGAAGTATTTACGGCGCTGAGAGGCGAAAACCTTCTGGACGAAAAAATCCGCGCCATTGATAACTGCGCCGAAGCCGGGCTGGGCGTGGTACTGGTGCCGGTCATCGCGCCGGGCATAAATGTGGATTGTATCGGCGACCTGCTGCTTTTCGCCATGAACCGTATGCCCTTTATCAGGGGGGTGCATTTTCAGCCTGTCAGCCGTTTTGGGCGCTGCCTTTTACCGGGAGACGAATACCGGATAACGATTCCCCGTATGCTCCGGGAGATCGAGCGCCAGACCGGCGGCATTATGAAATACGCCGATTTCACCGGTGGGGGCGCGGAAAGCCCGTATTGCTCCTTCCACGCCAGCTATATGCGCACCGGTGACGGCGGTCTGCGCCCGCTGGGTCACGGCTGCGGCTGCGGCGTGGTAAAGCCCTCTCAGGCCAGAGAATATGTCGCCCGCCAATGGGGCGGCGCATCGCCGGAGGTCAGGCAGGACGGCGGCATGACGGAGACCTCGTCACTGGACAGATTTCTTGAAAACGCCCGGGAAAACACCTTCGCCGTGTCCGGGATGGTGTTTCAGGACGCCTACACCCTTGATCTTGATAGGCTTCGCCGCTGCTATATTTGCGAAGCCGACATTGAAAAAGGCATGGTGCCCTTTTGCGCGTACAATCTTACCGATACGGACGGAAAGGCGCTTTACAGAAAATGACTGTTTCCAGGCTTGACAAGTATATAAGAGAAAAAGAAGGGCTTGAAAGCCTTACAAGGAGCGATATAGAAAACCTTCAGCTGCGAAAGCTCAACGAGGTGTTAAAGCGGGAAAAAGCCAGAAACGGCTTCTATTCCGGCTTACCGGAGCAGCTGGGGAATCTGCGGGAGCTGTCCGCGCTCCCCTTCACCCTGCCCTCCGACCTGACGGAGCGCGCCGGGGCCATGCTGCTGACGTCGCAGGCGGAAATCAGCCGGGTCATCACCGACTCCACCAGCGGCACCATGGGGCCCGCAAAGCGGGTTTTCTACACCCCCGGCGACTGCGACCGCACCGTGGAATTTTTTGCCGCCGGGCTGTCAGAACTGGTATTCCGGGGCGGAAAAACCATGATCTCAATGCCCTTTTCCGGGGAAAACGGTCTTGGGGATCTAATCTCACGGGCTATCGAAAGTCTGGGTGCAGTGCCGGTAAAGGCCGGCGTGGGGCTGAGCTTCGGGCAATACAGTCAGCTTATCCGTCAGGAGCGGCCGGACAGCTTCGTGGGTATGGCCGGGCAGCTTTTATCCATTCTGAGATTCTGCGGCAGGGGCAGCATAGCGCGCGCCCTTGTCAGCGGTGACGCCTGTCCCAAGGCTGTTTTGACACTGATAGGCGAGTTTGGCATCGAGCTTTTTCCCCACTACGGTTCCCGTGAGATGGCTCTGGGCGGCGCCGTGACCTGCCCGGCTCACAGCGGAATGCATCTGCGGGAAAACCATGTCATCGCCGAAATTGTGGGCAGTGACGGCTCTCCCCTGTCTCCCGGTCAAACCGGAGAGCTGGTGATAACAACTGTGGGTATGGACGCCATGCCCCTTATCCGCTACCGCACCGGCGACTTTACCCGTCTGCTCACGGAAAAATGCCAGTGCGGCAGCGAGCTTATAAGACTTGACGGAGTGACCCGAAAGGACAGCTCTATGGAAGCTCTGGACAGCGCTTTATTCCCCCTTCCCGGACTTATCGACTATGAGATCGGCGTTTCCGGCGACGCGGTCAGCCTCAGGGCGCTGGCGGACAGCGCACTGTCCGCCGATGGTCTGCGCAGCGCTGCGGAAGGGTTTTATCCCCACACCAGGCTTAATATATCATCACGCCTGTGCACGCTGGAGGACAGGCTATTTTACCCCGGAAAGCGCCGGATAAAAACAACATGAAACCGGAGGAAGAAAATGGAATGCTCTGTATCGGTCAGGCTGCGGTGCAGCGACGCTCCCGACGCCATCGGCTTTGGAAAAGGCATAGTCATGCTGTTGGAGGGTGTGGAGAAATACGGCTCCATCAATCAGGCCACCCACGCGATGGGTATGGCCTACTCAAAGGCCTGGCGCATACTCAAGGCCACCGAAAAGGAATTCGGCTTGCAGCTGGTTGAGCGCTGCGGCGCCAACGGCTCCCGTCTCACCGGTGACGCCAGAAAGCTCATCGTAGCCTTTCACAGCCTTATGGACGCGGCGCAAAATGCCGCGGAAACTGAATTGAATAGATTTTTTGTGCAAAACTGATGGTTATCGTGTTGACTGTAAGGGAATTTCAGTTTATTATTTATTTCAAATAGTTCTGGCTTGAGAATAATCTATGGTGAGAATAATCTACGGCGAGAATAATGAGAAGGAGATAACACAATGAAGAAATGTCTTGCAATCGTTCTGGCACTGTGCATGGTTCTGGCTCTTTGCGCCTGCGGGTCAAAGCCGGCGGCCACCACAGCCACCGACACCCCAAAAGCCACGGAGTTGGTCATATTTGCCGCGGCCTCCATGCAGGAAACCCTGACCGAGCTTGGCAGCAAATACACCGCCGCTCACCCCGAAGTAACCTTCAGCTTCAATTTTGATTCCTCCGGAACTCTTAAGACCCAGCTGCAGGAGGGCGCTGCCTGCGACCTGTTCATCTCTGCCGGTCAGAAACAGATGAATCAGCTTGACGGCTCTCTCAAGGACGACGCCGAGAA
>CAZLIJ010000023.1:0-7013 GCA_964559305.1 uncultured Oscillospiraceae bacterium
AGTATATTGAAGGTATAAAAGGAAAAACCTGCCTATTTATGTTAAATTTACAGGAGGAGTTACCATGAAGTATTCATCCAAGATCGAAAAGTGCGGACTTTCACCCATGCGCAAATTCGCTCCCTACGCAGTGGAAGCCGCCAAGGCCGGCAAGAAGATATACCATCTCAACATCGGCCAGCCCGACATTGCCACTCCCCCCGCGTATTTTGACGCGGTGAAGAATTTTACCCAGCCGGTTCTTGAATACGCTCCCTCCGCGGGCATTCCCTCCCTGCTGGAGGCCGTGGCCGGATACTACAACAAGATCGGCGCGTCCATCTCCACCGGCGACATTCTTATCTCCACCGGCGGCAGCGAGGCTTTGCAGATAGTTCTCAGCTGCATTCTGGACGAGGGCGACGAGATCATCGTTCCCGAACCCTTCTATCCCAATTACAGCACCTTTATCCGTCTTACCGGCGCATCCGTGCGCCCCATCACCACTTCCCCGGAGGAGGGCTACAAGTTCGCCATACGCGAGCGCGTGGAGGCCTGCATTAACGAGCACACCCGTGCCATCATGTTCACCAACCCCGGCAACCCCACCGGCACCGTGCTGACCAAAGACGAGATAAAACTCATGGCTGACATCGCAAAAGAGCACAACCTCTTCATCATCGGCGACGAGGTCTACCGGGAATTCGTCTACGGCGGTGAGCCGCTGATGAGCCTTTTGCAGCTGGAGGGCTACGAGGACAACGTCATCGTCATCGACTCCGTTTCCAAGCGCTTTTCCGCCTGCGGCGCCCGCATCGGCTGCCTTATCTCCCGCAACAAGGAGCTTATGGGTCACGCCATGAAATGGTGCCAGGGCCGTCTTTGCTCCGCCACCATCGACCAGGTGGGCTCCGCCGCTCTGTACACTGTGGGCCCTGAGTATTTCGCCGCTGTGCGTGAGGAGTACCAGGCCCGGCGCGACGCGCTGGTGGAGGGTCTTAAGAAGATCCCCGGCGTGGTGTACTCCGAGCCCAAGGGCGCTTTCTATGTCATGGCCGCCCTGCCCGTGGACGACGCTGACAAGTTCCAGCACTGGCTGCTCACCGAGTTCGACGATAACGGCGACACCGTTATGTTCGCCCCCGGCGAGAGCTTTTACGCCACTCCCCACCACGGCGTCAACGAGATACGCATGGCCTATGTCATCAAGAAACCCGATCTTGAGCGTGCCATGGAGGTTCTGGCTGCCGGCATAAAGAAGTACAACGAAACCCACTGATAAACATATAAAAAAGCTTCCGCCTCTAAAGAGGCGGAAGCTTTTTTAACGCCCGGCCCGGTGGGGCCGTCTTTTTTTATCCGGCATTTTTGTTCTGCTCTGCCAGACAGCCGGCGCGGTGGTCTTGAATAAGGGTGATGATTTCTCTGGCGTCGGCGTCGGAGATATTTTTTTTGCTCTTTTCCAGAAGCTCCGCAAAGGCGGGGTCGGCGTCGTGCCAGTAAACATTGGCCGCGGCTATCTCATGGCAGAGCTCTTCACGGGCGGAGCCTCTGCCGGTCACGACGGCGTCGCCCAGGCTCTTTATGTATTCCAGCACGGCTGAGGGGTCGGCCATAAACCTCTGATAAAGCTCCTCACCGCTGCCCTCGGCCCCCGCGCCGTCGCTGTTCAGATAAAATGCGCCCAGCGCATTCACAGACAGGGTTTTGAAGTCCACGGCTGTCTTCATTGCCAGCATATCTTCCGTGATGCCGTAGTATATGGGGTCAATGCTGACAGCTGTATTAACGCCGGAGTTTTCAAAAAGCTTATACGTCCCGCCGTTGACGGAAAGGGTCATATCGCCGGGCAGAGTGCCGTTGAGCATGAACGTTGGTTTTTGTGCTGTATCCTTTATCTGGCAGGGAGCGCCCCGAAAAAGGCTCACTCCGCCGGCGGATACGGTCTTGTCGGCGTCTATCCGCGAATGATCGCTGCTGCCCACGGGCATATACCAGGACTTATCGGTGTGCAGGCACAGGGCAACGGCCATGTTTTCGTCACCGGTGAGATAGACCTCCACCATACTCCCGTCGGCCCAGACCCGCACTGCCGCGTGTACGTCGCCTTCATCAGCGCCCGCTCCCAGCAGGTTAACAAAGTCCAGCGACTGGGTTATCTTTGCCGACTGTATGTCGTAGACGAACACGCCGGCGGCGTTGTGGAACACTATGGTTTTGTCCCCGGCGTAGTCCACGGTGAAGCCTTTTGTCATGTCCTCGCTGCATTTTGTTACCTCGATATCGGTGTAGCTTCTGCTGCACGACTGAAAGGTATAGCCGTCGTCTGTCTTATTCAGGACAACCTCCCTGCTGCCGCCAAAAGCGGTGCACTCAAGATATACCGTATCGGGATGAGCCTTTACGGTATAGCCCGATCCCACCGTTACCCGGCCATAGTTGGTGTCGCCGTGGGCGTGATAATAAGTGTCGTTATCCGCCGTGTGACTGAACATGCCAAGCCCCCGGCCCTCTGTCTCGGAAAGGGATATGCCCAGATTTTTTTCAAGCACGGCGTCCATATGAGCTCTGGGCAGCCGGTCTACTCCGCATATGGAGTCGTCATAGCCCAGAGATGATATCTCCTGAGCCGTCAGCGCGCCTTCATCCTCCTCATAGCCGGTACCCAAATAGAACATCTGATAGAGATTGACCCCCGCCGGTGTGTCGAAGGTGTCGTTAACTATAATGTTGCGTATCGTGGAATCCATGTCGGAGCCGTTGAAAAACTCCGTGTTGAAATATGTAAGCTCTTGGGCTGTCAGGCTCACCGTCTGGGATTCTGTCTTGGCGTCAGAGAAGGCGCAGCCCGCCAGCAGCAGCGTCAGCGCCGCCGCCGCAGCTCCCGCCCATGGGCGTATGCGGGGCTTTTTCGCTATGCGCTCCAGCCGCCTTTTCATCTCCCGCCCGCCGGATTCAAGCCCGGCGGCAGCCAGCGAAAGGCTGGAATCGCGTCTGCGCCCCGCCGTCATATCCAGCAGGGTCTGGGCATAATCGAAGCGCTTTTCCGGCCCCACAGCCCTCAGCACCGCCTCGTCGCAGGCCAGCTCCCCGTCCTCCCGGCTGAGTATAGCCGCCAGCCACACCAGCGGATTCAACCACCACAGGGCAAGACAGGCGCATCTTGCAAGGCTCCGCCAGTTGTCGCCCCGGCGAAAATGGGTGTATTCGTGGCGGATAACATATTCCAGATTGTCGGAATCCGCCGCTTCAGGCGTGATATACACTGCCGGACGGATAAATCCGAAAAGGCACGGAGACGCCGCCGCGCCGGAGACATATACCGGCAGCGGGCAGTCCTGAACCTCCCGCCGCTCTCGGGAGCGGCTGAGCCGCAGATAAAATGTGATGTTTGCAAGCGCAAACCATATACCCACCGCCATGCCGCCATACAGCCACACAAGCCGCGCAATGATGTCAAAGTCCGCATTTGCGCTTTGTGCTCCCGCAGACGCGCCTGTATTATTTCCCTCAGCCGCTGTCTCGCCGCCGGTCTGTCCGGTGCCGCCCGTACCCACGGGCGCGGTCTGTGTTCCGTCAGAGGCCGCGTTACTGTCCGTATACTCGGTCGCCGGCGTTTTTTGCGGCAGGGCGTTCATCACGCTCACATTTCCGTGCAGGGGCGATACAGGCACCAGCAGCCGCAGCAGCACAGCCAGCCACAACAGGCTTCTGACCCGCCCGGAGATGTGTCCGCCCAAAGCCCACCGGATAATAATAACCGCCAGAATAAGCCCGCAGGACGATAATATCCATGCCGTCATTTCTCCGCCTCCTCAGCCCGTGTAAGAATATGTCTCAGCTCCTCAATATCCTCCTGTGAAAGACCCCGCTGGCCGGCCATGGACGCCACCAGCATTCCTATACTGCCGCCGTACACCCGGGACAAAAAGTCCTCCGTTTCCGCCGCGGCCACCTCGTCCCTTGTCAACAGCGGCCTGTATTCTCTGGCTTTTTCACCCTCGTCATGGGTTATAAGACCTTTGTCCTCCATGCGCCGCACCGTGGTATTGGTGGTGCTTTTGGCCCAGCCCAGCTTTTTTTCCATGGCCCGCACCAGCTCCATCAGCGTCAGCCGCCCGCCTTTCCAAAGCTCCTCCATCACCTGCCATTCGGTGTTGGATATACTTATTTTTTCCTCAGTCATGGCCTCGCCTCCGTGTTACAAGTGTAACACAACATTATCACTTTGTATTACACTTGTCAACCAGATTTTGCGCCAGCGCACCGTAAATCATCTCACAAAACCGCAGTTCTGGGCAGATTTATTGAGAATAAATACTCTATTAACGATTGTCCAAGAAATTATAATTATACTTGCTTCAGAAAAATGCGGAGCGGGGACTCCGCGGCTCAGGAGGATGAAACAATGAAAAAGAAAACCAGGATCCTTTCGCTTATTCTTGCAGTGGTGCTCACCGTGGGCATTTTGCCCGCAGGCGTCAGCGCGGCATATTTCCCCCAGGCGGGGGCCATAGATGGGGCGGGCGGCGTGGCCAACGCCGTGGAAGCTTTTCTGAGGGGCGACCTGCATCACCCCGACGCCGGCGAGGTGGCCGGCAAGGTCGGCGATGTGCTGGCCAACATCGACGTTGAGCACATGGAGCAGGTGGTGGCCCAGCAGCTTATAAATTACGACTACAACACAGCCGTCAAGCTTTTGGGCAAGGGCGTAATCAATATCACCCAGAAAGAGATTCAGAACATAGTGGACATCGCCAACGGCAAGATGCCCGCCGATGTCAGCAAGGCCAGCGAGACCAGATATTTCTGGGTGTTCATGAACGACAAGACCTTCTATACCGGCGATTCCGACAATCTTGTACTGCAGCCCGTGGAGGGTGCGGACGTGCACATGATAGGCATGACCCTCACAGGCCGCTATGTAGCCCTCAGCGCCAAGACCGACAAGCTGGGCATGGCCACCTTTGACGATGTGCCCTACGGCCAGTATTTCTGCGGCGCGTCATATATAGACCCCAACACCGGTTACAGCTACGAAACCGAAACCATGTCCGAACACGTTTGGGTACCGGCCACCGGCAAGCTGCAAAACCTGACTATGACCCGGGTGGACGCTCTTTCAAGCTCCTGGCTTGATGATATAAAGCGCCAGCTTGTAGCTCTGGGCGGCGACCCCGGCAAAATACTGCTGCCCGGCGGCTCTGTGGGCAACACCACGGGTTCCGACAGCACCACGATAGTGGATGAAGGCACCCCGCTGGCCGGAGCCGTAACTCTGAACAGCAGCGACCACACCGCCTATATTAACGGCGTGGGCCAGGGCAAATTTGCCCCCGGCGGCAAGCTCACCCGGGCTCAGGCGGCCCAGATGCTCTATAACCTTTTAAGCTCCCAGAGCCAGAGCGCCTACTTCAAGACCACCAACTCCTTTTGCGATGTGAAACCCGGCAGCTGGTACAACATAGCCGTCAGCACCCTCGCCAACGCCGGGGTCATCAACGGCTACGCAGACGGCTCCTTCAAGCCTGATAAGTGCATCACCCGGGCGGAGCTTGTCAAGCTCATCACCGCCATGTACGGGGAGGACGCCACCGCCGTTTGCTCCTTCACCGATGTAAGCGCCGGCTCCTGGTACTACTCAGCCGCCGCAACAGCCGGCAAAAACGGCTGGATACTTGGCGACGGGGGCAGCGCCTTCCGCCCCAATGACAGCATGAGCAGGGCCGAGGCCGTAACCTTTTTAAACAGAGTTTTGTCCCGCTCCTGCGATCTTTCCTATGTCAGTGCCAACACTGTGCGCTCATTTATTGACGTGGAGCCGGACGCCTGGTACTACGCTCCCGTGATGGAGGCCGCCAACGGTCATTACTATACCATTTCCGCCTCAGGCGCCGAAGCCTGGACCTCCCTGCGGTAAATACCTGCGCATTTTAATAATTGTTAATAATCTTCCGGGGCATTTTGGTACATATGACCTGTTTGCGGCGCAAAATAGCAGCACATTGACGATAAAATAGAGTAAAAAGCAAAAGTTAAAATAGAGTAACAATACTCTATTTTTCGCGCCGGGTATAGGTTACTATAATATCAAAGTTAAAGCGCACTGGTGTCAGTCGCGTTTTCGGGATGGGGAAAGTCCCGCACAAGGAATATCTGGGAGGAAGAAAAATGAAAAAGACTAAAAAAGTTCTGTGTCTGATACTTGCTCTGGCCCTGACCCTGAGCATTATGTCTGTCGGCGCGTTTGCCGCCAGCCCGAAATCTGACGACGCAGCAGCTGCCGGCTTCAGTTTTTCGGAACTTATCGACGGCATCGTCGGCGCTCTTAAAGATCCTGACACCCAGGGTGCTGTCTCCGACGCCATCTCCGGCATCACCACCGGCGGTTTTGACCTGAACACTCTTATAGATAACCTCACAAAATTCATGGGCAGCAGCGCCGGTCAGGCCGCGGCCACCGCGCTGCTGGATAAATTCGGCGAGCTCGTCAAGGGCAACGACGTCGGAACGGCTCTTTATAACGCGCTTGCCAAGCTGGGCACTGATGCCGATGCTCAGGCACTTATAAAAGACGTTGTAAGCGAGTTCATGACAAGCAAGACCCTCTCCGACACTACGGTAACAGGACTGGCCAGCGCCCTTTCAGCAAAAGGCGTCGATACCAGCTTCATCAAAAACCTTCTTGAGAAGCTGGGCGCCAGCGGCACTGCCAGCCCCAGCATCATTGATAAGCTGAAAGCTCAGTTTGCAGAGTTGGGCAACAGCGCAAGCGCCAAATTTGATGAAATACTCAAGGCTCTCAACGGCGGTTCCATCGACTCCTCAAAGCTGGATGAGCTGCTCAACAAGCTCAATTCCGCCGACCTGAGCAAGCTGCTGGGCAATCTGGATACCAGCGCTCTGGAAGCTCTGCTGAACAAGCTCAATTCCGCTGACCTGAGCAAGCTGCTGGGCAAGCTGGACACCAGCGCCCTGAAGGATCTGCTGGGCAAGCTGGACACCAGCGCCATTGAAAATCTGCTGGGCAAGCT
>CAZLIJ010000023.1:7113-12415 GCA_964559305.1 uncultured Oscillospiraceae bacterium
AGGATCTGCTGGGCAAGCTGGACACCAGCGCCATTGAAAATCTGCTGGGCAAGCTTGACACCAGCGCTCTTGACGGACTGAAAGCAAAGCTTGAAGCCCTTATCAGCGGCAGCAGCAACAGCAGCTTCAAGGACAAACTGGAAGCTATTCTGGCAAAGCTCAAGGCTCTTATGGGCGGCGAGGATATCGAAGACGAAGAAACTCCTCTTGCCGGCGCGGTAGCTTTGAACGATGTGGATCACATGGCCTATGTTCAGGGCCGCGGAAACGGAAAATTCGCCCCCTACGCCTCCCTCACCCGCGGTGAGGCTGCCCAGATGATATATAACCTGCTCACCGACGTCAGCCGCGAGGCTTTCTATACCACCAGCAATTCCTTCACCGACGTAGCCGCCGGCTCCTGGTACAACATCGCCGTCAGCACTCTGGCAGCCGCAGGCGCCATTGACGGCTATCCCGACCACAGCTTCAAGCCCGACAAGGCCATCACCCGCGCCGAGTTTGTGAAGATCATAGTGGCCATGTACGGCCCCGTGTCCGGCGCCACCTGCACCTTCCCCGACGTGAAGTCCGGCGCCTGGTACTATGAGTCCGCCGCCACCGCCCAGAAGATGGGCTGGATCGTGGGCGACAACGGCTACTATCTGCCCAACTCCAACATGAACAGAGCTTCCGCCGTCACCTTTATGAACCGTGTGCTCTCCCGTGTGTGCGACACGAGCTTTGTCTCCAAAAACCTCAGCTCCATGAACAGCTTCTCCGATGTGCCGGTAGGCTCCTGGTTCTACGCGGCGGTCATGGAAGCCGCCAACGGCCATGACTACACCAAAAACTCCAACGGCACCGAGACCTGGAAAGCGCTGAAGTAATTAACAGTTGATCAAGACCCGCCCCTCGGATATTCCGAAGGGCGGGTTTTTTTCCACAGCAGCAACAGAAAACCAGCTCCCGCGCTGAAAGGCGCGGGAGCTGGTTTGAGTATTTCATTGTTCTTTCAGTGTTTTATTTACCGGCTTTTGCCTCTTTCTCCGCCTTTTCAGCCAGGTATCTGGCCTCGCCCTTGCTGCCGTGCCACAGTTTTTCTGCGGTTGGAGCCCAGTTTTCGGCGTATTTGTCGCACTTGCCGCACAGGTGCTCCACATCCTCCGGGGACAGCGGGTCGGTGGATCTGGCCTTTGTACCGGCCACGATTTTACGCAGCTTTTCCGGGTTTTCCAGCATGGGGCAGGGCCGGAGCATATTGTCGTTGAAGGGCTGGCCGTCGTGATATGCCATAAACAGCGGTGAGCGCATTGCGTCCAGCAGGCTCTTGGTGCGGATATTGGAATCGGAATAGTGGATGAACACGCAGGGGTCAATGTCGCCCTTGGCGCTGATGTGCATATACCGTCTGCCGGCGGCGATGCACCCGCCCACATACTCGGCGTCGTTCTGGAAGTCCATGGCGAACATGGCCTTGTGAGCGCGGTTATATCTTATGCGGCGGCAGACCTCGCTGCGTTGCTCCGGCGTAGGCAGAAGTTCCGGCGCGGCGTCGTTGCCCACGGGCATATAGTGGAAGTACCAGATGAACGAGCAGCCCAGCTCCACCAGCTTGTCGTAATACTCCTCTGATGAAATGGAGTCCCAGTTGCGGCTGGTGTAGCAGGAGGAAATGCCGTACAGCAGTTTTTTGCTATGCAGCAGCTCGATGGCAGCCATGACTTTTTTATATGTGCCCTCGCCCCGGCGGCTGTCGGTGGCTTCCTCGTCCCCCTCAAGGGATATGGCGGGAATGAAGTTTTTCACTCTGAGCATGTCGTCGGCAAACTTCTCGTCGATCAGCGTGGAATTGGTAAAGCACAAAAATTCGCAGTCGGGATGCTTTTCGCATAGCTTGATGATGTCGGCCTTTCGCATCAGCGGCTCGCCGCCGGTGTATATGTAAAAGTACACGCCCATATCCTTGCCCTGCATGATGATATCGTCCAGCTCCTCATAGCTCAGGTTGAGGGTGTGGCCATACTCGGCGGCCCAGCAGCCCGTGCAGTGAAGATTGCAGGCGGAGGTGGGGTCCATAAGGATGGTCCAGGGGATGTTGCAGTTATATTTTTCCCGCAGCTCCTCCTCCCTGTCCCAGCCTATAAGGTTGCCGTAGACGAAAAAGTTCATTATGGCGGTTTTCAAAACGCCGGGGTCGGTGTCGTTTATTATGTGCTGCACCATGGGATAGTGGGCGTCAGTTGGGTCCTCAATGGCCTTGCGTATGGCCCTGCGCTGCTTTTCAAATTTTCCCGCGGAAAACTTGTCAGCCCAGTCCATCAGCTTCGGAAGGTTTTTAGCCGGATCCTTGTTAAGGTAGTCCAGGGCCTGACTGATACCGAATTTCTGTATGCTTTTTGATATCTGCATGAGTAAACCCCCTTTCTTTCAAGCCTAAATTATGTATATACTATACCACTGACGTATTGATAGAAAAATGACCAATGTCCTTCTTTTGGGAAGTTTGCCGCCTCGCTCATCCGCTCAGCTGTCATTTGAGGGTCGTTTTTTATGGACAGGCGGGACTCATACGGCTATAATAAGCTTAAATTCCACCGCAGGAGGATTGGTCATGGCCGAAGTTAAAGTGAACCGGGTATACAGGCATTTCAAAGGCGATTACTATCTGGTGGAGGATATCGCCCGCCACTCTGAAACGGGAGAGGAGTATGTGGTCTACCGCAAGCTCTACGGCGACGGCGGACTGTGGGTCAGACCCCTTTCCATGTTTACCCAGGAGGTGGACAGGGTCAAATACCCCGATGCCAAACAACGGTACCGTTTTGAGCTTCAGGACATCAAAAGCGCCGCAGGACATTAAAAGCCGTGTGGGAAATTAATTTCCCACACGGCTTTTTCACGCCTTACAGCTCCACGTCCTGGAGTTTTATAAGTGTCAGAATATAAATTTTCAGCGCTTCCATAAAATACTCCACGCAGGCGCCCTCGTCCGCCGAGTGGATGCCGCCGGCGAAGTCCGGGAAGGGCCTGTCGTCATGCTCCGGGCCGAAGGAAACGGCGTTGGGGAAGTCCCTTGCGTAAGTGCCCCCGCCGATGGTGAAGGGCTTTTTGTTTTCACCGGTGACTTCGTTGTAGGTGTCGATGCACGCGCAGATGGCGGGGCTGCCGGCGTCGATATAAAATGGCTCGCTGTTGGATAGAAGCTTCACGCCGGCGCAGCCGTTTCCGGCGCTTTCAACGGCGCTGACAAGCTTTTTGGCCGTCATGGTGGTGGGATAGCGGCAGTCGGCTGACTGCCATACATGGCCGTCCTCCATGCCCGTCATGCCGCCGATGATCGTGAGTGGGCCGAACTTTTCATCCTTTGCCGCCGCGCCCACGCCGCTGCCGTCGGCGGCGGAGTGGAGCTTTTGCATCAGGCGCAGGAATTTTTCCTCACCCGCTCCGGCCAGACCGTTTTCCAGAATATAGTCCACCAGCACGCCGATGGCGTTCACTGTTCCCTCAGGATGGGAGGCGTGGCCGGCTATGCCGTGGGCTGTTAGCTGTGCAAGACCCTCTCCGGCGGGGGCAACATCCACACCCCTGCCGCCGGTAAGCGACCTGCCGCCGGTTCTGACCACCGCCTGGGCAGTGTCCGGCACGGCGTTGCCCACTATGCCGCCGGAGATGCTGACAATGTTTTCGGCCTTGTCCTTTGCCGTCAGCCGCAGCTGGCAGATGCCCTTTTCGCCGTTCACCAGCGGAAAATCCGCGTCCGGCGAAAAAGCGAAGGCCGGGGCGGGATTGTTTTTGAGATAATCCGTCACATCCTCCATGCCAGTCTCCTCCGCCGAGCCCAGCAGCGCCCGGACGGAATAATTGAGGGGCACTTTTTTGTCCTTCAGGTATTTCAGCGCGTAAAGGCACAGCACGCTGGGGCCCTTGTCGTCCATAACGCCCCGGCCGATTATATAGCCCTCTCGCCTGCGCATGGCAAAGGGGTCTCCTGTCCAGCCCGTGCCCGCGGGAACTACGTCCAGATGTGTGATGGTGGCGATGTATTTTCCCTTTTCCGCCCCCGGTACGGCGGCGCAGGCCAGCATATCGCCGCATATCCGTGTCTCCAGTCCCATGCGCCCGGCGATCTGTGCGCCCTTGTCCAGCGCAGCTCTGCAGTCCTTTCCGAAGGGCGCCCCGGGACAGCCCTCGCTGCGCACGCTGGGTATGGCCACCAGCGCGGCTATATCCTCAAGGATGTTCTCCCTGTTCTCCAAAATAAATGCGTCTATGTCTTTTTCAAGCCTTGCGTCCATATCTGCCTCCGAATAAAGTATTTGCCTGTATTTTATCTTTTTAACAGGGAAAATACAAGCGTGAAAAATGTTGTTACCTGTCACACTATGTGTTACAATATACAGGTATTCAAACTCAATTATCAGAAAGCGGGACACACACTTGGATATATCGTCGGTAATAACAAAAATGGCAGTGCTGGTGCTGCTGATGCTCATAGGCTGGCTGTGCGCAAAGCTTGGCGTCACCAGCGCGGAATCCAACAAGCACGACAGCAAGATAGTCATGGACGTGCTGCTGGTGGGCACCATCCTCAATTCCGTCATCAATGTGCAGCCCTCTCTTTCCAACCGTGAGATCCTGATGTTTTTCGGCCTGATCATCGCGGAATTTGCCGTCTTCGGCATTATCGCCTGGCTGTCCCCCCTTTGTCTGCGCATAAAGGGCGCCGACAAAGGCATATCACGAAACCTGATACTTTTTATGAACAACGGTTTTGTGGGTCTGCCGGTAGTGCAGGTGGCCTTCGGTTCAGAGGCGGTTTTTTACGCCGCTCTTTCAAACATCCCCTTCAACATTTTGCTTTATACCATCGGCGTGGCGCAGCTGGGCAGCGGCGACGGCGACAGGCATTTCCGCTGGAAGGACATGGTCAGCGTTCCCCTGGCGGCCACACTGCTGGCCATACCTCTTTTCCTGCTGCGCATACAGGTTCCGGCGGTGCTGGCGGACACGGTGTCCACTCTTGCCGCGGCCACCATTCCCATGTCCATGATCATAATCGGCACCTCCCTTGGGGGCATTCCGCTGAAAAGCGCCTTTGGCGACTGGAGGGCTTACGCCCTGAGCTTTGTTAAGCTTATCGTCTGCCCCGTGGCCGTGTGGGCGGTTCTGAGCCCATTTATCACCAACGCCATGATGCTGGGCGTGCTTATCATCATCGCCTCCTGCCCCGCCGCCATGATTATTACGGTTTTGTGCGTGCAGTATAAGCGGGACGAAACGCTCTCCTCCAAGACCATATTCATCAGCACGGTTTTTTCCG
>CAZLIJ010000024.1:0-1145 GCA_964559305.1 uncultured Oscillospiraceae bacterium
ATATATCTTCTATCTCGTCCATCAGGGCGCTTATGCCGCCCTGTTTGCCGTTTTTCTCCTGAAAATACACGCTGTTTATCTTCTTCACGGAATAGGGCACGTCAACCAGCGTATCTCTGGGAATGGAGTATATATTGGCCTTCATATTGACCGTGTCATAGCGCATGATCATAATGGTGTCGGTATTATAGCCGATGGCGTCCTTGCCAACCAGCAGCAGGGTGTAATACTTGCCCACTTCCCTGTCGGCGGTGTCGGTTATGTTTATAGGCTGGGAGGTCTCGTCCGGAGCGGCGGAAGGCGCCGCCACATCCGGCGGCTTGGTGGTGAAATGCCAGTAGGCATACACTCCGCCGGCAAGCACGGCCAGTATAAGGACTACTATGCCGACTATCTTCCACGGGTTCTTTTTCTTTTTGGGCTTCTTGCCCGGCGGCGGCGGTGAAGCCTTCGCCACCCGTTCTCCGCTGTCGCTTTTTATCAGTCTGTCGCCGTTATCGCGGTCTTCCGTTCTATTTGTATCCGCGCCTGACGCGGTGTGTCTGCCTTTTTTTCTGTTCCCGAAAAGCTGCATATCTCTATTCCTCTCGGCTGTACCATTCGTAAGCTTCCGCCGTGATTTTATATGGCTCCTCACCGTAGGAGCGTATATCCTCAAGGCTCATTTCCAGGCCAAGGGCCATGGCGGCGTCTATGTTCTCATAGGATAATTCCCGAAGTCTTTCAAGCCCGGGAAAATCCCTGTTTGGCTCGATATAGTCCGCGAGATAAATGATCTTTTCCAGCATGGTCATATCCGGCTTGCCGGTGGTGTGCCAGCGGATGGCCTCGTACACCGCGTCGCTCACGCCGAACATATCTTTGGCAACAGCCGCTCCGGTTCTGGCATGGAGCAGTTTGAAGTTGCTTTTTTCGACATTGTCGATAATAATACCATACTTATCACACAATATCAATTGCTCATCAAGGGAAAGTTTTTTGGTGATATCATGCAGAATTCCCGCTTCAGCGGCGGTTTCCGGGTCCTCTCCCCAGCGTCTGGCCAGAGAGACCGCCTCGCTCTCCACCCCGGCCACATGGGCCACCCGGTTGGGCTTAAGCATGGCATAGGCCTTTTCCCGCAGCCAGTACAGCTCAGCCTGAGC
>CAZLIJ010000024.1:1155-3394 GCA_964559305.1 uncultured Oscillospiraceae bacterium
CCCGGGTCTTGATTATCCTTGAGTAAACGCTGTCCAAAAGACTTGAGGCCCCGGCCCGGCGGCGAAGCAGAGCGCGTATATCCGTGGAGGTCATGGGTGTGGGCTCCCGTTTTATGAATACGATATTCGCGCCGTATTCCTTTTCAAGGTATTCGGCGTGACGGCGTATGCCCGTTTCGTCGCCCTCGTTTCTGGCCAGTACTGCCAGTGTCATGTTGGCAAGCAGAAAGCGATAGCGATACCACTCCTCAAAGGTCAGCAGCATATCTGTGCCCAGAACGAAGGTGAAGTCCGCGCCCGGATAAATAGCCATCAGCGCTTCCAGCGTGTCGGCGGTGTAGCTTTTGCCCTCCCGGCGTATTTCAATGTCGGAAATCTCCGCGCCGGGCACGCCGGCAAAATTCAGCCGGCACAGCTCCATGCGCTCCTCCGGCGGCGGGCTGCCCTCCTCCATGGCCTTGTGGGGCGGTATGTTTGCGGGTATTATTACGAGCTTGTCCGGCTTCAGCTCCTCAGCCACAGCCCGGGCGGCCTCCAGATGGCCCAGGTGGGGCGGATTGAAGCTGCCGCCGAATATGGCAATGTTCATTGCTTCTTTTTTTCCTTTACAAGTTCTATTTTGGCCTCTTTGCCGTTGCGCTTGAACAGGACGAAGCGGCTGCCTATGACCTGCACCTGCTCGGCGCCGCAGGCCTTGGAAAGAGCGTCGCAGGCCTCTCTTGCCGTCAGCAGCGAGGTCTCCAGCACCCGGCCTTTCACCAGCTCTCTGGCTCTGAGAGCGTTGTTCATTTCGGTGACGGTGTTGTCCGTGATGCCGCCCTTGCCTACGGTGACGATGGTGTCCTCTTTCGAGGCAAGCCCTCTCAGCTGGGCGCGCTGCTTACTTGTCAATGCCATTCAGGTACTCCTTATATTCCTTTTTAAATTTTTCCAGGGCTCTGGCCCGGTGGGAAATTTTATTTTTTACGCCCACGCCCAGCTCCGCCATGGAGCTTTCATAGCCCTGGGGCATGAACACGGGGTCGTAGCCGAAGCCGCCTTCCCCTCTGGGCTGGGTGAGTATATAGCCGGGGCACTCGCCTCTGACTTCTATTATGTGACCGTTTGGGAAAATACAGCACACGCAGCTGACGAATTTTGCCCGGCGGTTTTGATTTTCACCCAGCTTTTTCAAAAGGAAGGTGTATCGCTCCTTGTCGGTGGCGTCGTGGGAGCCTGTATAGCGGGCGGAATACACCCCCGGCTCGCCGCCCAGCGCCTCCACCATCAGGCCCGAATCGTCGGCCACGGCGGCCTTGCCCGTGGCTTTCACCACGGCCTGAGCCTTCAAAAAAGCGTTTTCCTCAAAGGTCTCTCCAGTCTCCTCCACCTCAAAATCACAGCCCGCCTCGCTCTGGCTTATGATCTTCGCGCCGGTGTCGGCCAGAATGGCCCGCAGCTCTTCCATTTTCTTTTTGTTGTTTGAGGCCAGTATCAGCTCACTCACTTAAAAAGCGCCTCCACATAATTTTTTGGGTCAAAGGGTATGAGATCGTCGATCTGCTCGCCCACGCCCACATATTTTACCGGCAGCTTAAGCTCGTTTGCGATGCCGAACACCACGCCGCCCTTGGCGGTGCCGTCCAGCTTGGTCAGCACTATGCCGGTTATGCCGGCAAATTCCAGAAACTGCTTGGCCTGCTCAAGACCGTTCTGCCCGGTGGTGGCGTCCAGTACCATCAGCGTCTCCACGTCGGAATCCGGCAGTTCCCGGGAAATAACCCGGGTTATTTTGTTGAGCTCGTTCATAAGGTTCTGCTTGTTGTGCAGCCGGCCGGCAGTGTCCACTATCATAATATCCATGTCTCTGGCCCGGGCGGCATTTATACCGTCGAACACCACGGCAGCGGGGTCGCTGCCCTCCTCGTGCTTGACGATGTCCACACCTGAGCGCTCAGACCAGATGGTCAGCTGCTCCGCGGCGGCGGCACGGAAGGTGTCCCCCGCACACAAAAGCACTTTTTTGCCGTCAGCCTTCATTTTTGAGGCAAGCTTTCCGATGGTGGTGGTCTTGCCCACGCCGTTGACGCCAACCATCACGATGACTGAGGGCTTTGTGTCAAGCTTAAGCCCGGTATCGCCTACGTCCAGCATTTTCGTCAGTATCTCGGTTAGACCGGCCTTGGCTTCCAGTCCGTTGCGGAAGCGGCGCTCCCACACCATACGCTTCATCTCATAAGCCACCCGGGCCGCCGTGGTT
>CAZLIJ010000024.1:3404-12301 GCA_964559305.1 uncultured Oscillospiraceae bacterium
GCTGTTCAAGCTCCTCCATGCTCTTCCGGGTCTTGGCAAGCCCGGAAAACATTTTATCGAATAATCCCATGTTTTACCTCTGCTAATACATTATCGTTTTGAAGCTTCTATTGTCCTTTGGGTTTCGGCCAGATCAAGGGCGATGACCTTGGAAACGCCCTTTTCCTGCATGGTGACGCCATAGAGATGATCGACCTCCTCCATGGTGCCCCGCCGGTGGGTGATGACTATAAACTGGGTCTTGTCGGACATACGGCGCATATATTCCGCGTAGCGGATAACATTTGCCTCGTCCAGCGCGGCCTCGATCTCGTCCATAACGCAAAAGGGCGTTGGGCGGACTTTTATGATAGCGAAATACAGCGCAATGGCCACAAAAGCCATTTCGCCGCCGGACAGAAGGCTGATGCTGGAAAGTGCCTTGCCGGGGGGCTGAACACGGATCTCGATGCCGCATTCCAGCACGTTATCCTCATCCTCCAGCACAAGCTCGGCCTTTCCGCCGCCGAAAAGCTCCAGAAAAGTCTCCCGGAAGCTTGTGTCGATAGACCTGAACTCCCGCAGAAAAACGTCCTGCATCTCGGCTGTTATATCGGCTATTATATCCACAAGCTCTTTTTTCGCCTTGGTTATATCATCCCGCTGGGAGGTAAGAAACTCATATCGCTCGCTGACCCTTGCGTACTGGTCGATGGCGCCCAGATTTGGCGTGCCAAGGGCGGTTATACGCCGGCGCAGCTCGTTAATCTCTTTGGTGGCTTTGGGCAGGCTTTCCACCGGGCGGCGAAGCTGCTGAGCGTCGGTGTGGCTGAGCTCGTAATTGTCCCAGAGCTTATCCAGTATCTGCTTTTCCTCCATGTCGGCGGCCAGCTTTTTCTGCTCGAAGCGGGCCACGTCCCGCTCCATCATAAGTATGTCCTTGTTCCTGTCCTGAACGTCCTTATCGGTTCTGGTGCGCTTACCCTCCAGCTCCAGACGGGATTCGCTGAGCTTTTGAAGCTCTGCCTTTATGCCGTCCGCCCGCTTATTTATATCAAGCAGCTTGTTTTCCTTTTCGCCAAGGCGAAGCTTAAGCTTCTCCACGTCCTCAAGGGCATTGGAAACAGCCTGTTTTTTCGTGCCGCTGTCCCCTGATATCGCCTCCAGGAGCGCGGTGAGCTGGTTTTGCGCCGTCTGGGTGGCTCTCTTTTCCGATTCCGTGCCGGCAGTGTCCCGGCGCAGGGCGTTTTGATCGTCAAGGGCCATATTCAGCTCGTAATTCACCTTTGAAAGGCCTAATCTGGCCTCGTCCAAACTGCGGGCGCAGTCCTCAGTTTCTTTCTCCAGCTCCCCCCGGCTGATCTTCAGCTTTTCAAGCTCGTTTGCCCGGGAAAGAATGCCGGTGCCTTTGGCGGCGCTGCCGCCGGTCATGGAACCGCCCGCGTTTATAAGCTGCCCGTCCAGAGTAACTATACGCAGCCGGTTTCCGGAATTTTTGGACATACGCACGGCGTCGGAAAGAGTTTCCGCCACCACGGTGCGGCCCAGAAGATTGGCGAATATGCCCTCATACGCTTTTTCAAAGCTTGCAAGCTTATAGGTCACGCCCACGAAGCCGGGATCGCTCTCCGGAGGGTTTTTCATTATCTCGCCGCGGATCACATCCATGGGCAGGAAAGTGCTTCTGCCGGAATCCTGACGCTTCAGGAGCTCAATTGCCGTGCGGCCGTCATTCTGGGTCTCCACCACTATGTTCTGCATGGCGCCGCCAAGGGCGGTCTCCAGCGCCAGAGCGTATTCATCCCCGGTCTTTATAAGGTTTGCCACCGGCCCGCGCACGCCTTTCAGTGCGCCCCGTCCGGCCTCCCGCATCACTGTTTTCACAGCCCGGGAAAAACCGTCGTACTCCCGCTCCATGGCGGTGAGCATCTGTATCCTTGAATCCATGCTCCGGCTCTCAACCGCAAGGCTTGTAGCCTTGTCACTGAGCCGGGCAAGGGCGTCTTCCCTGTTTTTGGCTTTCATGCGGCAGCCCGCGGCAACGTTTTCCGCAGCCACGGATTTTTCCGCCAGCTCTTTGAGCGTGTCGTCCAGTTCACTGATGCGGCGGCGGTTTTCTTCTATCCGCCCACGCACCTCATCGGCCCGCTTTTCAGCGTCCGCCATGTCGGCTTTCATCCGCTCCACAGCCTCATAGCCGTTTCGGATATCGGCTTTCAGCACCGCGGCGTCGGAATCACACTGGGCGGCGGCGGCCTGAGTGCGGCTCAGCCGCTCTCTTGCTTCGTCAGCTTCAATATCCTTGCGGTGCATCCGCTCCAAAAGGCTGTCGGAGGAGGCGTACAGGGCGTCCAGCTCCCGGTGAGCGCCGTCCAGATTCTTCTTTGCCGCCTCATAGCCGCAGTTCACGGCCTCGGCTCCTGCGCGGAGCTTGTCCAGCGACTCCATCCACACGGATATTTCTTTTAGCTTGAGCTCGTCCCGGAGCTTAAGATACTCCTTTGCGACCTCAGACTGCTCTTTAAGCGGCCCCACCTGCATTTCAAGCTCGTCGGCCTTGTCGTTTATGCGCAAAAGGTTTTCCTGCGCCTTTTCCAGTTTACGCTCGGCTTCTTCCTTGCGGCTGCGGTAACGGGAAATGCCCGCGGCCTCCTCAAAGACCTCCCGCCTGTCGGATGAGCGGCTGGAAACTATTTCGCTTATGCGTCCCTGACCGATGACGGAGTAGCCGTCCCTGCCAAGGCCGGTGTCCATGAGAAGGGAGTTGATGTCCTTCAGCCGGACCGATTCCCTGTTTATGTAATACTCGCTGTCCCCGCTGCGGTAATACCGGCGGGTGAGGACCACCTCGGCGGAATCAAATTCAAGCGTGTGGTCGGTATTGTCCAGCACTAGCGAAACCTGAGCAAAGCCCATTGCGCCCCGCTTTTCCGTGCCGCCAAATATAACGTCCTCCATTTTTGTGCCCCGCAGCGTTTTGGTGCGCTGCTCGCCCATTACCCACAGAAGGGCGTCGGAAATGTTGGACTTGCCGGAGCCGTTGGGTCCCACTATGCCGGTTATGTCTCTATCAAAGGTCAAAACCGTTTTGTCAGGGAAAGATTTGAATCCCTGTATTTCCAAAGCTTTTAAAAACAAGCTGTCATACCTCTGCATATAAAATAAAGCAATTAATTATATTACTTTTCCCCTGCCTTTGCAACGGACAGGAGCTTAATTTCGCCCTTTAAGGCCTGGGTTGGCAGGACTTTCAGAATTTTTAAGGAGAATTCCTCTTGCAGGGTCTCAACGTTGCAGCGGTGCTGCCCCACCATTTTGGAAATGTCGCTTTTATCGACACCCAGAATAACCGAGCTGTCCCGGGGAACGCCGGCAAGGAGCTGTTCGGCCTTTTCCCTGAATATTCTGGACATAACCAGCTCGCCAAGAGCCGGGTGGTACGCGCCGCCCACGGCTCCACCTTTGGAAAGCTCCTCCGTGGGATTAAGCCCCAGCCGGATAACTGGTATGCCGGCTTTTTGAAAAAGCGGCAGTATCCGGGCGCAGACCCGCACGGCGTCCTCCACCGTGTGCTCCCCATATGTTCCGGCCTTCCACATATCGTAAAGCGCCGTGTCCCTCACTATAACGGTAGGGTATATCCGCACGCCGTCCGGCCCCAGGGCAATGATCTTTTTGGCGGTGTCCTCGGTCTTTTCGTCCGTATCGCCGGGCAGGCCGGTCATCATCTGCAATATGAGCTTGAAGCCCGCCGCCTTTATCAGGCGGGAGGCTGTCTCCACATCCCCGGCAGTGTGTCCTCTGGCGGAAAGGCGCAGCACTCCGTCGTCCATGGACTGGGCGCCCAGTTCCACTGTTTCAACGCCGTACCGCTTTAATCTTTCAAGCACCTCACCGTCTATGGCGTCGGGTCTTGTGGAAAGGCGGATGGAGCTTATTACGCCCCTTTCAAGATAGGGCTTTGCCGTGGCCAGAAGTGCCTCCTGCTCCCCTGCCGGGATAGCCGTGAAGCTGCCCCCATAAAACGCCAGTTGCCGCTTCGGCTCCGTGGGAGTCAAGGCGGCGGCGGTCTCTATGGCGTTTTTCACCGTTTCAGGCGTGGCCGGAGCGGGGCGGCCCGTTATGCGGTTCTGATTGCAGAACACGCAAAAATGGGGGCAGCCCAGATGGGGCACGAAAACGGGTATGATGCTCTCTCTTGGGCTCATCTGTCCATATTCTCCATGGCGGAATGGGCTGCGGCCTGCTCGGCCTCTTTTTTGGTGCGGCCCTGTCCCCGGCCTATCTCCCCGCCGTTCAGGGTGACGCGGAAGGCAAAGGATTTGTCGTGATCCGGCCCGCTTTCCGACACCAGCTCGTATTCAAGGGTTCTGCCGGGTATCTGCTGGATAAGCTCCTGCAGCTCCGTTTTCCAGTCGCCGGTGGGGGCAATCGATACATCCGCCCCGGCCAGAATATGTTCAAGTATGAATTTTTTTGTCACCTCAAAGCCGCCGTCCAGATACATGGACGCTATCACGGCCTCCACGGCGTCGGCCAGAATGGAGGTGCGCTCTCTGCCGCCGGTATGCTCCTCGCCCCGGCCAAGCCTTATATATCTGCCCAGCTCCAGCGTAAGGGCCACGGCGTGCAGCGCGCCCTCGCACACAAGCTCCGCCCGCAGCTTTGTCATGCTGCCCTCCGGCATGGGCGGGTTCACGGCGTAAAGATATTCCGCCGCCACAACGCCAAGAACGGAGTCGCCCAGAAATTCCAGCCTCTCGTTGCTGGAATAGCCCTCGCCCTTATTTTCGTTGGCGTAGGAGCTGTGAGTAAGAGCGTTTATGAGAAGGCGCCGGTCTTTGTATGTATAGCCCAGCTTTTTTTCAAAATCCTTCAAATCAGCGCTCATTTTTCCTCCCCCTCCGGCGTCACACGCATCACGTCTATGTTCTGGCTAATATCGTCGATTATGCCCGACTGGGCAAACTTGACGGCCTGTCCGGCGGCGGACACGATGGCCTGGGCCTTTGAAGAGCCGTGGGCCTTGATAACAGGCTTTGAAATGCCTAAAAGCGCCGTGCCGCCCACCTCGTTGGGATCCAGCGCCTTTTTCATGGTCTTAAGATCTTTTTTCACTATGGCCCCGGCCAGCTTATTGCCGAGGTTTTTGGTGAACACGCCCCTGAGCATATCCATGATATATTTTGCCGCGCCCTCTGTGGTCTTTAAAAACACGTTGCCGGAAAAGCCGTCGGCCACGACCACCTCGGCCCGGCCTTCGTATACGCCGGTGCCCTCCACGTTGCCGATGAAGTTTATCCTTCCCTCGTCGGAAGCGGCTTTCAGCAGTTTATAGGTCTCGTGGCGCAGCTCGTCGCCCTTGGTGTCCTCCGTGCCCACGTTTAAAAGTCCCACTCTGGGCGCGGGGCAGCCCATGAGCTTTTTGGCGTAGAAGCTGCCCATATAGGCAAACTGCAAAAGGTATTCCGGCGTGCACTCCACGTTGGCGCCGCAGTCAATGAGAATAGCCCCGTACTGGCCGCAGGGCAGCACCGGCGCCATAGCTGCCCGGCGGATGCCGTGGATGCGCTTTACCGTCAGCGTGGCGCCTGTCAGCAGCGCGCCGGTGGAGCCGGCGGATATAACAGCGTCGCCCTCTCCGTTTTTCAGCATGGTCAGCGCCACGGCCATGGAGGAGTCCTTTTTCCTTCTTGTGGCTGTGCTGGGGTCGTCCTCCATGGTGATGACCTCGCTGGCGTCCGCCACCTGTATGTTGGTGCAGTCCAGCGCCTTAAGGCAGCCTATCACCTGCTCCTTGCGGCCCACCAGCGTCACATCCACGCCCAGCTCCTTTTGAGCCGTCACCGCGCCCTTAACTATCTCCTCAGGGGCGTGATCGCCGCCCATGGCGTCAATTATAAGTCGCATATCCCGAAAACCTCCCTGCTCAAAAGCCCGTTGATGATCTCAAGGGACCGGGCTGAAATCTCCGCGTTTTTATTTCTTTTGCCCCTTACCCTGTGGTCAAGAGGGGCTATGATGCCGAAGTTCACGTTCATCGGCTGAAAATCTCCCACGCTGCCGCCGGAAACGTAGTTTGCCAGCGCGCCTATGGCTGTTTCGCCGGGGAAGTCCAGCGGGGCAGCGCCCATCAGCCGTGAGGCCGTTTCCAATCCCACCAGCATTCCGGAGGCGCAGGATTCCACATAGCCCTCCACGCCGGTCATCTGTCCGGCGAAGCTGATGCGCGGCTCCGCCTTCAGGCGATAATACCTGTCCAGCAGTCCCGGGGAATTGAGAAAGGTATTTCTGTGCATCACGCCGTAGCGGACAAATTCGGCGTTTTTAAGCGCCGGTATCATGGAAAACACCCGCTTCTGCTCGCCCCAGGTCAGGTGGGTCTGAAAGCCGACAATATTATAAATCGTGCCCTGGGCGTTGTCCTTTCTCAGCTGCACCACGGCGTAGGATTCCGCCCCGGTGCGGGGGTCCACCAGTCCCACAGGCTTCAGGGGCCCATATCGCAGGGTATCCTCGCCCCTTCTGGCCATGACCTCCACCGGCATACAGCCTTCAAACACGCCCCCGTCGTCAAAGCCGTGGATCTCCGCCTGCTTTGCGGCAGTGAGCTCACGGATAAAGGCCGTGTACTCGTCCTTTGTCATGGGGCAGTTTACATAATCAGCGGTGCCCTTGCCGTATCTGGAGGCGAAAAAGGCCGAATCCATATCCACGCTGTCCAGAGTTACTATGGGCGCCACGGCGTCGTAAAAGTGCAGGTCGAAGGCGGGACAGAGCTTTTCTATACGCTGGGCCATGGCGTCGCTGGTGAGGGGGCCTGTGGCCACCACCACCTCCCCGTCGGGGATGTCGTCCGCCTCTTTTTCGATAACTTCGATATTCCCGTTGCCGCGTATCTTCTCCGTGATATATTTTGCGAAGCCCTCTCTGTCCACAGCCAGCGCGCCGCCGGCGGGGACCCGGGTCTTGTCCGCGGCCTCCATTATGAGGGAGCCCATAGCCCGCAGCTCGGCCTTCAAGAGCCCCACCGCGTTTGTAAGCTCGTCCGAGCGCAGAGAGTTGGAGCACACGAGCTCCCCAAAATACGGGGAAACGTGAGCCGGGGTCATTTTGTCCGGCTTCATCTCCACCAATGTCACGGGTATATTTCGCTTAGCCAGCTGCCAGGCACATTCACTGCCGGCCAGTCCGGCGCCGATCACTGTTATTTTTTCCATGTGTTACAACCTATCCTGTAAACCACGGTAAGGGCGGTTTAAAAAACCGCCCTTGCCGGTATTTGTTTATTCCTTTGCGGCCGGCTTTTTTGCCGCGGGTTTCTTGGCTGCGGGTTTCTTTGCCGCCGGTTTCTTGGCCGTTGTTTTCTTGGCCGCGGGTTTCTTGGCTGTGGTTTTCTTGGCCGCGGGTTTCTTCGCCGTTGTTTTCTTCGCCGCGGGTTTCTTGGACGCGGGCTTTTTGCTTTCTTCTTTTTCCCCGTCCTCGGTTTTTTCACCCTCGGCGGCGGGTTTTTTGTGGTAGCCGCGCTTGTCCTCGGGGAGGAAATCGGGGCACTCCTCATTTATGCAGAAGGGCTTGCGTTTGCCCTTGCCGCCGTGCTTGAACATGGTCTTGCCGCAGGTGGGGCAAATATCAGCCGTGGGCACTTCCCAGGTCATAAAGCCGCAGTCCGTACCCCGCTCGCAGGCGTAGAAAGTATAGCCCTTGCGGGATGTGCGCTTTAATATCCGGCTGCCGCACTTGGGGCATTTGCCGGGCATTTCGATGACCAGCGGCTTTGTAAACGTGCACTCCGGGTAGTTGGGGCAGGCCAGAAAGCGGCCAAAGCGGCCGGTCTTGATGACCATATTGGCGCCGCATACGTCGCATTTTTCCTCCGTTACCTCGTCGGGGACCTTGATGCGCTCGCCCTGCATGGCGTTTTCAGCGTCGTCCAGCTCCTTGGAAAAGCCCTCGTAAAAATCGGCCAGCACATCCTGCCACTGCCGCTTGCCGGCCTCGATATCATCAAGGCTGTGCTCCAT
Organism: uncultured Oscillospiraceae bacterium; assembly: GCA_964559305.1. Classification (GTDB taxonomy): domain Bacteria; phylum Bacillota; class Clostridia; order Oscillospirales; family Oscillospiraceae; genus UBA2922. Next base: position 11,408 of record CAZLIJ010000024.1, read on the forward strand.
GCCGGCGGTAAATTTGGGGTTGACGATATCGGCGAAGCGCTCCTCCATCAAGCCCGTCACCACCTCGCCAAGGGGCGTGGGGCGAAGGTATTTGCCGTCCTTGACCACATATTCCTTGCTGGTGATGGTGGAAATAGTGGGCGCGTAGGTGGAGGGTCGGCCTATGCCGTTTTCCTCCATGGCGCGGATAAGGGTGGCCTCGGTATACCGGGCTGGGGGCTGGGTGAACTGCTGCTCCGGCGACATTTTTTCAAGCTTCACGGTCTGCCCCTCGGTCATATTGGGCAGGGGCTTGCGGGCGCTTTCGCCGTCGTCGTCCCGGGCCTCCTCGTATATGGCGGTGTAGCCGGGGAATTTAAGCTCTGAATAGTTGGCCCGGAAAACATATCCCGCGGACTCCACGTCTGTTACCACGCTGTCATAGGTAGCGTTGGCCATCTGGCAGGCGGCAAAGCGGCTCCAGATAAGGCGATAAAGCCGGTACTGCTCCTGATTCAGATCCTTACGCACCTCGTCGGGGGTAAGATTTATGTTGGTGGGGCGTATAGCCTCATGGGCGTCCTGGGCGCCCTCCTTGGTCTTGTATTTTCTGGGGCCTCTATAATAATCCTCGCCGTAGCGCTCACGGATAAAGCTGCCCGCGGCGGCCATGGCCTCGTCGGAAAGGCGCAGCGAATCGGTACGCATATATGTTATAAGTCCGACGGAGCCCTGACCGGCTATTTCCACGCCCTCATAAAGCTGCTGGGCGATGGACATGGTGCGCCGGGGTGTCATGCCCAGGCGGCGGGAGGCTTCCTGCTGGAGAGTAGAGGTGATAAACGGGGGCGAGGGGCTGCGGTGCTTCTCTCCCCTTTTGACAGCGCTGATTTTGAAGGGCTTGTCCGCTGTGGC
>CAZLIJ010000025.1:0-3494 GCA_964559305.1 uncultured Oscillospiraceae bacterium
TGCTGAGATCGTCAGCGGTTATTTTTCTGCATCCAGTCAGTTCCCGCTCCCCGCCGGCCACGATGTATGACGGGGGGGACCCGGTTCTCAGGCGGAATTCCTCCGCGCAGGCGGCGGCGCCTGCACAAACGCGCATATCGGCGGGCAGCAGAGACACCGCCTTTTGTTGGTTGTCCATGGCATCACTTCCTATATGGACAATCTATTTGACAGGGCGGGCATTTATTCTTGATATTGAACGGACAAGGTGTTATTATTGTGACAATAAGTTTTTACATTTCGGAGGTCGGTCCATGGATAAACAGATAATGTGGGCAGCGCTTGTATTTGCCGGTGGCTGGTTGTGGTTTTTTGTATTTTTAAGACAGCTTATTTTCAGCTTCACCACCACCCTTCCCATGATAAGGCGCTTTAATAAAGCGGGGCCTGAGCTTATATCCGTAAACGCCAGGCGTTTTATGATACTGTCTATGGTGGTGTGGGTACTTATATGCGGCGGAACGGCCTACCTGGTTATTCACTTCGCCAAGCTTTATCTGTGGCTGAGCTTTCTGGGCGGCGCTGTTGTGGGTGTACTGTCGTTCATCACAAGATACGGCCCCTACACCGAATCCAATTTTAAGGATTTCTGCGCCGCGTACTATCGCTTTGTGCCGGACGACGAGCTGCGCACGGATATGTATAACGCCAAGATAAGCCAGATGAAGGTGCGTCTGGACGAAATGGGAGTGGATAAAAGCATTATCATTCCTGAATTCAAGCATAAAACAAAATACTGAACGCAAAAAACTCCGGCGGAAAACCGCCGGAGTTTTTTTCAGCTGTGATTTATTTTATTTTTCGGCACTCAAGGTAATACCGCTTGTCCGGGCCCACGCCGATGGAAAAGCTCTTCTTTGGGAAGGGGCCGCTTTTTATAACGGATGAAAACAGCTCGTCCTTGGACATTTTGGGCAGCAGTATGCCGCAGCAGTTTTCCCCGGACGCCATTTTTGCCGCTTCCGCGTCGCCGTGGATATAGTCCAGCCTGCCGCCGTTCAACACCTGATAGCGGCTGATAAATCGCTCGCAGGAGTCGATAAGCTCGCCGATGGTCAGCCCCTTGACGGATATGGATTCGCTTTTATCGCCGGAAATGAACCTGACTACATGGCCAAAGCCCTCTGTGCCCTTGAAATACATCTTGCCCGCCGGGATAAAATCGCGGGTGATGGAGGTGTTGAACAGCACCTTGTGTATAGGCTCAAAGCTGATGGCCTCGTCATGGATGTTGACGATCTCGGCCAGTGCGAAGCGGGCGGGATGATTTTCCCTCTCTTTTTCCGAAAGGGTGGGCTTTATCTGCTCCCAGCATTTTTTTGCCGCGGCCAGACTGTGGTTCCCGTCTCCCATGGCGAATATCACCGGCGCTTTGCCGGTTTTACCATATTTTTTATCCAGGATGTCCGGCTGGGAAAGAGCGTCCACCGCGGCGTCTACCACAGCGTTGTCCGGCGCAAGAAAACCGGCGATATGACCGCCGTTTTGCATAAGGTCAAAATCGTAAAGCTTCCTGCCGCCTGCTGCCGCCTTCATGACAGTGTCGCCGGGGTCGTCGATAAACACCATGATATGGGGCATTTCCAGTTCTGCGGACATGCGCACCTTCACTCTTGGCGGCAGTCTGTCCTCCACAGTGCCCTCCGTGGCCCGTATGGGGCTGGAGGAATCGGGGGAATAATCATATTCCTCCAGATCAAGCGCACCGATAAGCCCCCGGCGGAGCTTGCCGCCGGCAAGAGTGCGCTCAACATACACATAACTGTTTTCATAGGCGGCGAAAATGCCGTCTTTAAGGTATTTCTTCATGGCGGCGCTGATGCGGTTTTCGGCGCCGGCGTCTTTTTTGCCCAAATAAGCCTCCGGCAGTATCATGCGCAGAGCGGAGGGCTTGTCCCCCACCAGCTTTTCAACCTCCTGCCAGTATTCGGGCTCTGATGTAAACTGGTCGCAGGCCACAACGCTCCATGCGCTCATATCCACGTTTTGCGGGATAAGAATATCAGCAGGTCTTAACGGCCTCATCTGCGGGTACCTCCCATTTTTCACTTCTCTCCACGGCGCGAAGCCATGTGCTGTAATAGGCGTCTGCCTTTTCTTCATCCATTTCCGGCAGGAATATCCTGCCAGACTGGCGAAGCTTCGTTATCTCGTCCAGCTCAGACCATACGCCCACGGCAAGACCCGCCAGAAACGCCGCGCCGAAGGCGGTAGTTTCCACCATTTTGGGCCGGTCTATGGGATTGCGGAGTATGTCGGCTTCAAACTGCATCATAAAGTTGCTCACGGACGCGCCTCCGTCCACCCTTAAAACGGAAAGAGGCTTGCCGGCGTCCTGTTCCATGGCGCCCAGCAGATCCTTGACCTGATAGGCGATGCCCTCCAGAGCGGCTCTTGCGATATGGGCTCTTGTGCTGCCGCGGGTAAGCCCCACTATGGCGCCCCGGGCATACATATCCCATCTGGGCGCGCCCAGACCGGTAAAGGCCGAAACAAGATACACGCCGCCGTTGTCGGCAACGCTTTCCGCCAGAAGATCGCACTCTCTGGCCGTACCTATAAGGCCCAGCTCGTCACGTAGCCACTGGATAGAGCTGCCCGCGTTGAAAACGCTGCCCTCCAGCGCGTAGGTGGTTTTGCCGCCAAGAGACCAGGCCACGCTGGTGACAAGGCCGCTCATGCTGCGGGGTGAAAGCTTACCTGTGTTGAGAAGCGTAAAGCAGCCGGTGCCGTATGTATTTTTGGCCTGACCGGGGTCAATACAGCCCTGGCCCAGCAGAGCGGCGGCCTGATCGCCGGCGGAGCCGCACACGGGAATGCCCGCAAGTGCTTCCAGCCCCATTATTCCGGGGGCCACCCTGCCATAGACCATGGACGACGGCACAGGTGTGGGCAGCATTGAAAGCGGTATGCCCAGCTCTTTGCATATATCCTCGTCCCACTTAAGAGCGTCAATATCAAAAAGCATGGTGCGGGAGCAGTTGGAATAGTCCGAAACATGGGCCTTGCCGCCGGTAAGGTTCCATATAAGCCAGCTGTCGATATTGCCGAACAGCAGCTCGCCCCGTTCCGCACGGGCTCGTGCGCCGGGTACATTGTCGAGGATCCATTTTATCTTGGTGCCGGAAAAATAGGCGTCTATAAGAAGCCCGGTCTTGTCCCGGACATACATCTCCATGCCCGCGTCCATCAGCTGGTCGCACATGGGCGCTGTGCGGCGGCACTGCCATACTATGGCGTTATATACAGGCTCACCTGTGTTTTTGTCCCAAACAACGGTGGTCTCACGCTGATTTGTTATGCCTATGCCGGCGATATCCGTGGGAGAAAGACCGCTTTTTTCAAAGACTTCGCCCAAAGCTTCAAATTGGGTGCGCAGTATTACTTTGGGGTCATGCTCCACCCAGCCCGGATGGGGATATATCTGCGGAAATGGATACTGGGCTACCGTGACC
>CAZLIJ010000025.1:3504-12016 GCA_964559305.1 uncultured Oscillospiraceae bacterium
TTATCGCCCTTGAGCTGGTCGTACCCTGATCAAGAGCAATTACATAACCGTCCATGCTGCCTCTTACCTTTCTGTTGACTTATCCAGCGTAAAAATATATCATTGAGTCAAATCTTAATTAATTCTAACATATACGGAGGTATTTTTCCATGCCTGCATTGAAAGAATTTTATTTCCAGTCATCCGACGGCAAAAACTATGTTTACACCCGTATGTGGGTGCCGGACGGTGATGTGCGCGGCACTTTGCAGATCGCTCACGGCATAGCTGAGTATGTGAATCGCTACGATGATTTTGCCAAATTTATGGCTTCCAACGGCTTTGCCGTGGCCGCAAACGACCATCTGGGCCACGGCAAAACCATGGGCGACCCGGCAAATCAGGGCTTTTTTGCCGAAAATAACGGCTGGGACTGTGTGGTAAACGATATGCACACTCTCCACGAGACCGTTAAGGAGGAATATCCGGATGTGCCTGCCGTCATATTCGGACACAGCATGGGCAGCTTTCTGACCAGAACTTATATCATACGCTTCCCTGACGATTTTGACGCGGCTGTTATCAGCGGTACCGGCCACCAGTCGAAGCTTATTGTGACGGCGGGGCTGGCCATGGCCGAAGCCGAGGTAAAAAAACACGGCCCCAGATATGTCAGTGAAAAGCTCAATAACATCGCCATGGGCGGCTATAACAAGGGCTTTGACGCGGCGCCCGGTGAAACAGCCTGGCTTTCCGCCAACAAGGAAAACGTGGCAAAATACGACGCCGACCCCCTTTGCGGCTTTACTGCCACCTGCGGCGTTTTCCGGGATATGCTTGGTGGCGTGAAGTTTATCACCAACCCAAAGAATATGGCAAAGATGAACAAGAAAATGCCAGTGTATTTTATGTCCGGAGCGGACGACCCGGTGGGCGAAATGGGCAAGGGCGTGACAAGAGCCTACAACGCCTTTTTGAAGGCCGGAATGGAGGACGTGTTCATGCGTCTGTATCCCGGCGGCAGACATGAGATGCTGAACGAGAGCTGCAAAGATCGGGTATATAAGGACATTCTTGACTGGGTAGACAGCAAGATCTGAAAATGAATGCAAAAATCCCGCGGAAAACTTCCGCGGGATTTTTTAGCCTTATTCTGTTCTCAGGGCCGTTACAGGGTCCTTCTTTGCGGCTTTTCGGGACGGAATTATACCGGCGATAAGCGTAAGCACCATACTCAGCGCCACAAGTATAAGCGCGTTGATTGGCGGCAGATAGGCGTTCACCGTGACTGTGCCGGTAAGGGAGTGGATAATTGCGTTGGCCGGTATCAGCAGCAGCAGAGTTATGCCCACGCCGATGATTCCAGAGCCAAGACCGATAATAAAGGTCTCGGCGTTGAAAACCTGGGAAATATTCTTCTTTGAAGCACCGATGGCCCGCAGTATTCCTATCTCCTTTGTGCGCTCAAGAACGGAGATATAGGTAATAATGCCTATCATAATGCTGGACACCACCAGCGATACGCCCACAAAGGCTATGAGTACATAGGATATGACGTTAATGATCGTGGTGACAGAGCTCATCAAAAGCCCCACATAATCGGTGCTGGTTATTTTATCGGCGTCAGATACCCCGGCGTTATAGTCCTCGATGCAGGCGGTGATGCTGTCCTTATCCTCAAAGCTGTCGGCGTAGATGCTGATGGAGGACGGCGCGTCCGTGGAAACAACTCCGAAAGCTGCCATGTTGTCCTCATAGCTGCCGGGCGATACATAGGCATCGTATATTTTAACAAGACTGTCCTGATCGGCGGAGGCTATATAGCGGTCGAGCATGGCCGCCATCGCCTGATCTCCCTGAGCGGCCATACCGGAGAGCGCGGAATCGCCGTATGCGGACTTCATTATACCCGCAAACATGGCGGCCTTGCCGGAGACGCTCAGGTCCGAAACATAGGTCTTTACATCCGCGGCCTTTGTGGCGTCGTCAGAGGGCGAAAAGCCCAGTCCGCTGAGTACGTTCACATCGGGAGCAGCCTTTTGAGCCTTTACCACGGGGCTTGAATCGGTATAATCGATCACATGGTCAATGAGCGCTTTTGTATAGCCCACGCTGCCGTACAGCGAAAGATTGCCGTCCTCAGACGGGCGGATAACGCCCACCACGTTCAGCTTTACAGCGCCGTCCAGCAGATTTTCCACGGCATTTTTGTCGTTGCCGGAGCTGCGGAAGGTGCCGTCGCCGTTATCGGTGTAGAAGTCGCAGGCTGGTATAAGATAAAAGCTCTGAGCGCAGGCGTCGGCATAGCTCCAGCTGTGGTCGTCGGTCTCTATGCTCTCGCCGCTGTCCAGCTTTTCAAGCATATCCTCATAGCCGGAGGACGGCAGCAGCCCCAGCTCGTAAAGCACATCCAGATCTATCTCGTTGTTCTCGTCCAATATAAGAACAACGTCGTTATAGTTTTTCGGCCAGCTCCCGTACAGAAGATCAAAATTATCCTCCAGCGCGCTGCTGACAGGCTTACCGTCCCTGCCGGGCAGGAGCTGACTGAATACCTGCGTACCCTTTTCCATGGCGGTCTTCATGGGCGACAGCGGCATTTGGGACATCATTGAGGACATGGAGCCGGAGCTTGAAAATGTTACCCCGTCCGTGTTTATAAGGTTCCCGTCCGGGTCCTTGGCATATATGCCGTACTGCACGTCGTAGGAATAAACAACGCCGTTTTCGCCCAGATACTGGTTTATCTCGCTGCCGGGGTCGTCCAGATATTTTTTGAATTTGGTAAGATTGTTCTCGGTTACGCTGCTTGAATAGCTGGAGGCCATTTCTATGCCTGTGGGGTTAGAGTATATCCCGTCCAGCTCGTGATCCGCCGTGCGCATGGCCGCGTCCTGACCCAGCTTCATCATGCCTGTCATATCCAGCGTCTGGGCGTCTATGGTCAGCGGATAGGAGATCATAGTATCTTTTTGAATGTCGTCTATATATTTGTTCACGCCGGAGGAAAGAGCCATTATGAGGGCAATGCCGATAATGCCGATGGAACCGGCAAAAGCCGTCAGCAGTGTGCGGCCTTTTTTGGTTTTCAGGTTATTGAAGCTCAAAGACAGGGCAGTGCCGTAGGACATGGAGGATCTGCCCATATTTTTGTGCTCCGGCGGCGGAAGCGCACCTTCATCGGGGGTAAGTGGGTCGGTGTCGCCGGTGATCTTTCCGTCCCGGAGATTTATTATCCGGGTGGCGTATTTGTCGGCAAGCTCGTTGTTGTGAGTTACCAGCACCACAAGCCTGTCCTTTGCTACCTCTTTAAGAAGCTCCATCACCTGAACACTGTTTTCGGAATCCAGCGCGCCGGTGGGTTCGTCCGCCAGCAGTATATCAGGGTCGTTTACCAGTGCCCGGGCGATGGCCACCCGCTGCATCTGACCGCCGGACATCTGATTTGGTTTTTTGTGCAGCTGATCGCCCAGCCCAACTCTTTCAAGCGCGGCCACGGCCTTTGCCCGGCGATCAACGCGGCTGGTGCCGGAGATGGTCAGCGCCAGCTCCACATTGGCAAGCACGCTCTGGTGCGGGATAAGGTTATAGCTCTGAAAAACAAAGCCGATGGTGTGGTTGCGATAGGAATCCCAGTCCCGGTCAAGGTACTTTTTGGTGGAGATGCCGTTGATGATAAGGTCGCCGGGGTCATAGCGGTCAAGGCCGCCTATAACGTTTAAAAGCGTGGTCTTGCCGCTCCCCGAAGGGCCCAGCACGGCCACGAATTCATTGTCCCGCAGGCAGAAGCTGACGTCATCCAGCGCCGACTGGGTCAGGTCGCCGGTGACGTACTTCTTGCAAATATTTTTGATCTGTAACAAACTTTCTTTTCCTCCCAAGAAACGGATTGCAAAAAATATGGTACTAAAGTATCACAAAAATATGGGAGAATTATTAACATTTTGAAAAGATTGCACGGTGACGCGCTGAATTATTCTATGCGGTTTCCGGTTTCCGGGTCAAAAAGGCGGATACTGTCCCGCATGGGTGTGATGTGTACTGCAGTGCGGGCACCCTCTGATGAATCGGGAATATCCGCGGCCATACCCGCCGGAACAACCACAATGACTTCGGAGCCCTGCACATCCAGATGCAGCTGAACGCTGCTGCCGGTGAGCTCCTTCATGGTGACAAAAGCCTCTATCCCCTGATTTGAGGACACGGTTATGTATTCCGGGCGGATACCCAGCACAACTTTTTTCCCAATGAGGGTGGACGGCTCTGTTTTCAGTTCCGGCAGCGGTATGATATTTTCCCGCAGCCGGGCCGCAAGGCCATTCCCCTGCTTTTCAACGGTCACGTCAAGAAAATTCATCTGGGGTGTGCCGATAAATCCGGCTACAAAAAGGTTTGCCGGCTGGTCGAATACGTTCTGGGGCGTACCAACCTGCTGGATAACGCCCTGATCCATGACCACTATGCGGTCGCCCAGCGTCATGGCCTCTATCTGGTCGTGGGTGACGTACACAAAGGTGGTGTTGACCCTTTTGCGCAGCTTGACAAGCTCGGCGCGCATCTGGTTTCTGAGCTTGGCGTCCAGGTTTGAAAGGGGCTCGTCCATAAGATAGGCCTTTGGGTTTCTTACGATGGCCCGGCCTATGGCAACACGCTGGCGCTGACCGCCGGAGAGTTGCTTGGGCTTGCGCTTCAAAAGCTCTGTTATTTCAAGAATTTCCGCAGCTTCCTGAACCTTGGCGTCAATTTCGTGCTTGGGTACCTTGCGCCGCCTCAGGCCGAAAGCTATGTTTTCATAAACTGTCATATGGGGGAAAAGCGCGTAGTTCTGGAACACCATGGAAAGGTCCCTGTCCTTGGGTTCCACCTCGTTCATATGCTTGCCGTCCACATAAAGGTCGCCGGAGCTGATCTCCTCCAGCCCCGCTATCATGCGCAGCACCGTGGATTTGCCGCAGCCGGAGGGGCCCACAAGCACTACAAATTCCTTGTCGGCCACATCAAGACTGAAATCCGTGACGGCGTGGACCTGATTGTCATAGATTTTATATACATTTTTAAGCGTCAGTTCCGCCATCTTCGTCTGATCCTTTCATGTGTGGGAATAGGGTTCGGTTATCGTATCTGTCTTTCAGATCAACAAATTTGATTTTTGCCCGTTTCTTGAGATACTTGAACAACACAACAAGCACAATCACTGCAAATACTATCGGGCAAAGCCAGAATATCAGTTCCATCAGCAGGAAAAACCCGGCTCTGTTTTCCGCCAGACGGGCGGCGTTTTCCCAGTAGGGATAGCCTATGGCATCCGTGCGCATTGCCCGTTTGCCGGCATTCTTGATGACATTGTTGAATACCTGCCGGGAACCAAAACGGGCGGAATTATCAATGACCGCATACTTTCCGTCGGCGTTAAGCTCCTTGACGGCAAGACCGGACGCAAACGCCGTCACAGGGTTTGGCATAACGATCTCATAGCAGGTTATTCCGGGCTTTTGAGCAGGGGTCTGCGCGGCGCCGCCGCCGGCAGCCGTGCCTGCTCCGGCGCCTGTTCCAGTTCCCGTACCTGTTCCCGTGGTCCCAGCCGCACCACCGCCGGGTGCCTGACTCGGAGAGGACGTCAGCGCGGCATAGGTGTTATAGGGCATATATAGTCCCGCGCCGCCTGAATAGGCTGCCTTGTCGTATTTGTCGTCCTCACGGGATACTACGCCGGCCACCACAAAGGGTTTGCCGCCGATGCTGACGTACATTCCCGCCAGGTCTGTTCCGCCGAACAGCTTCCACGCCAGCTCCTCGTCCAGCAGCACTCTGTCCTTCATCAGATCGTCATCGGAATAATAGCTGCCGCTGACGAGATCAAGGGGATGAAATACGAAGAAGTCTCCCCCTGTTGCCGTTACGGATGCGTCGGTGCTGCCGTGATCACCGGATATACTTACGGTACCCCGGGCGCTCCAGGCGTCCACATAGGGATTTACTACGTTCTTTGCCGTTGTATCAGCGGTGGCTTCCGTTACTTTTTGGCGAAAGCCCATGATCTTTCCGGTGTCAAGACCTCCGTCAGATGGGGCAAACACGGATATCTGGGCATATTTCTGCCCGCTATCCCCTGCCCATACCGACGCTGCCTGCTGGCTGCGCAGGCTCTTTCCCGATGAGGAAAAAAGCACAAGGCATACCAGCGCCAGCACCGCCGACGAGGCACTGACAATTGAAAACACTATCCATTTTTTGGCCGGCATTTTAAAGCGCGGCATTTTTATTTTAGGAATTTTCATCAGTCTGCCAGTTTCACGCGATCCTTGTTGTTGACGGGCTTGCTGCTGGTGGTTATAACGTAATCGCTGGGGCTGAGCGCGCCGGAGACAGCGGTGTTCTTTTCGTCGCTGGCAACTTTCTTTATATCCACGCGGGTGGCTATGTAGCGGTTGCCCAGCGGGCTGCTCTTGGATACCACGGCCAGCACAAAGTCGCCGTTGGAATCGCTGCGGATGGAGGAATTGGGTACTATTGCGTCGTACTGAGCGCTCTGTTCCCCGGCTGAAATCGTCAGGCTCGTGCCCTCGGATACATCGCCGGTAATGTTGAACACAAGAATCTTGCTGGTGGTGGGAGCGTTGGGATCCGCCTTTATGGTCTGAAGTGTGGCGGTGACGCTGTTGTCGTAATAATTGCTGATGGTACCTGCGTCACCGGCATGAACTCTGCGGGCCTGATCCTTTGTGACAGAAAAGCTTACGCAATAGCCCTGATCCGGCAGGGTAATGGTTGCCAGAGTTGCGCCGCCGTCATAGGATTTACCTGCCACGGCGTCCACGGTCTTCATGATGCCGCCCACCTTGGCCTTGACATCCGTTTCGGTGGAATTTTTTGCAATATCGCCGATAACAGCCTGCTGATTGGCTATCTGGGCCTTCATATCTTTAAGATCCAGCCTTTCAATAGCCTGAGTTTTGCTGTCGGTCTTTTTCTGGGTATTGAGAGTGATCACCAGATCCTCCAGCGCCCGCTGGGCAGTCTTGGTTTCGGCAGCCGCAGCGTCGTAGGCGGTTTTCTGGGCATTCAGATTTTCCAGCACAGCTTTGGCGGAATCCAGCTCCGCCTGAGCAAGCTTAAGATTTTTTGCAGCTTCCTTCTGGGCGGCGGTGGCGTTCTGGGTGTAATTATTATCGTTGGCTACCGCGTTCTTTGCTGCTGCAACTGCTGCCGCATCCTGAGAAAGTATGTTATATGCCTTGGCCTGATTGTAGTTTGCTTTGATTGTTGACCCGCCGTTGCCTGAATAACCGGCGGTAGCCGCTGTTTTGAGATAATTTGCCACGGTGTAATCCGGGTTGTCCTTTTCAAACTGTATTCTTATCGCGTCAAGGTTGGGATTGCCGTGGGTCATGGTGGCAATGGCATCCTTGCTGGCGCTGTCGCCGAACAGCAGGGCGTAATAATAGTCCACATAGGCGTCTTTGAGCGCACTTGTATCCGCTGTCTTGCCTGCCGCGGCAGACGCGGCAGCAATGCGGTCTGCGACGACCAGCTTCAATAGCTCCTGATAATCGCCGCCGTAAACTGTGAGATCGTTTGTAAGCTTGGACTGGGCGGCGGAAAGCTGAGCGCTGGATCCGCTGCCGGAGCCGGTGTCTGTGGACACGTCGCCGATCTCGTCCACACGCTTCTGAGCCTTGGTCACTTTCGCCTGCGCCTTCTCAAGCGCCGATTGTGCGGCGGCAATTGAAGCGCTGTCGGCAAAGGGCAGCTTTTCCTGCTTGGCCTGGGCTGTCTGCAGATCTTCCTTTGCCCGCTGGATGTCCAGATTGTTTTTTGCGTAATCGCCCTGAGTTGCGTTTATAAGGGCTTTGTTATAGGCAAGGTTGAGCTGCCGCAGAGTGTCCTGAGCTGTGCGGAGCTCACTGCTCTGGGCAGAGGTAAGAGTAAAGAGAATATCCCCCTCTTTTACCTCGTCCCCCTGCTTGACACGCACGGTCTTTATCTCCCTCGTCTGGGGCAGAGTGACCTCGTAGCTCTGGTTGGCGGTGACGTTGCCCGTGCCCCGCACCTTGGAGGTTATTTCACCGCTGATTACGTTTTGCGCGGCCACTTCCGGCAGCGAGCGGTTCATAATAGTGTTGGAGAAGAAGGTCAGCGCCAGCATGACTGCCAGAAAAATGATGGCGGCGTTTTTGACCCAGTCTCTCTTTTTTACTTTCATTTCGGTATCCATTTTTATTACCCCTTAACACTTCCGGAATTAGCTATACCCTCCACCAGATATTCCTCACCGTGCAGGAACAGCAGCAGGGACGGTATCATATACACTGTGGCCATGGCAAAGGCAAGACCGATCTCGCCGGTATTTATCTGAGAAAGGAAGATGGACAGCGGCTGCTTTTCAGGGTCGTTGAGAAGAATAAGCGGCTGCTCGACCATGTTCCAGTAGTCGATGAAAACAAGTATTGCTATTGAATATGTGGCAGCACGGCACTGGGGCATACATATGCGGGTGAAGATGTACCACTCCCCCGCGCCCTCCATCTTGGCG
>CAZLIJ010000026.1:0-3977 GCA_964559305.1 uncultured Oscillospiraceae bacterium
GCTGGGCAATTTTTTTGCCCACGCCCTGAGCTGAGGTGAGAGCCTTTTCATCGCCGTTCATAACAGCCATGGCCAGCGCCTCCGGCGTTACGGCGGAAAGGATCGAAACGGCGGCCTTCGGCCCTACTCCGGAGACTGTTATCAGCATTTCAAAGCAGCGCTTTTCCTGCTTTGACGAGAAACCGAAAAGCTCAAAGCAGTCCTCTTTCACATAGTCGTAAACATAAAGCCTGGCCTTTTTCCCAAGCTCGATATGGGAGAGCGTATTGACTGTGGTGTTCAGCGCAAAGCCCACGCCCCCGCAGTCTATCACTGCCAGGTTTTGACCCAACTCGGAAACCGTGCCTTCTATATGGTAGAACATTCGTTGTTATCTCCTCTTGTAAGAAGTGATGTGGAGCTGCGGGCATGGCACAGTGCCAGCGCCACGGCGTCCGCCGCGTCGTCGGGTCTGGGCACCGCCGAGAGATTGCATATGCGGCGAACCATGTCCATGACCTGCTTTTTTTCGGCCCTGCCGTAGCCCACCACGGCCTGCTTGACCTGCAGTGGCGTATATTCGTACACCGGCACATTCTTCCTGTATGCGGAAAGCAGGATAACTCCCCTGCCGTGAGCCACGGAAATACCGGTGGTGATATTGGTGTTGAAAAAAAGCTCCTCAACAGAAAGGCAGTCGGGCCTGAAGTTATCGATAAGCTCGTCCATGTCGTCAAATATCTGGTTTAGACGGCTGGAAAGGCTGGTATGGGCCGGCGTTGTTATTACGCCGCACTTGATAAGCCTGTGGCTGACCCTGTCGGAATCCACCACGCCGAAGCCAACTGTGGCGATTCCGGGGTCTATGCCCAGAATCCGCATATATATCACATCCTATTAAAATATAATACCATATATTGCGATTCAAGGCAACAGCAACTTGCAGTGCCTGTAAGCGCGGAAACAGCCCGGCTTTCGTCGGGCTGTTCCTCGGGTGTGTATTTTAAGGAGTGAATAAAGTTGTGTTCAGGCGCGGGGATGAGCTTTGTTGTAAACGTCCTTCAGCTGCTTTTTTACAAGCTGGGAATAAATCTGTGTGGACGAGATATCCGCGTGACCCAGCATCTCCTGTATGGAGTGGAGATCTGCGCCGTTTTCCAGCAGATGCGCCGCGAAAGAGTGGCGCAGAGTGTGGGGCGTGATGTCCTTGTCGATATGGGCCTTTTGCTGGTATGACTTGATTATCTTCCAGAATCCCTGCCGGGACATGCGCTCGCCGCTGACGTTGACAAAAAGAGAGACCTCCTCAGGCACGGCAATCATCTGAGGCCTGATAAATTCAGTATATTCCGACAGAGCCCTTATGGCCGCCGGATACAGGGGAATATAGCGCACCTTGTCTTTGCTGCGGCAGCGCAGAACGCCGGCTGAAAGGTTAACGTCGTCGATGTCAAGATTAATGAGCTCGCTGACTCTGATACCTGTGGCATACAGAAGCTCCAGCATGGCTCTGTCCCGGTAGCCCTTGGCGTCCACGCACTCCGGCTGCTCCAGCAGCAGCTCCACTTCCTTGCTGGTGAGTATCTGCGGCAGCTTCTGCGTGGTCTTATCCGGCACAAGCTTTGTGCTGGGGTTGCGGGCTATCAGTTTATTTGTGACAAGGTAGCCGTAAAAACACTTGATGGACGCGATACAGCGGGACACGGTGGCAGTGGATTTGCCGTTTGCCTTCAATGAAGCTATATAGCCTGCCAGCTCCTCCTCGCCCGCGGTGTCCATCAGGGCGTCAGTGCGGGTATCCAGATATTCGCCAAGCTGACGGATATCTCTCATATAGGAGCTCAGGGTATTGACAGAGGATTTTTTTACATCTGTCAGATACTTTTCAAACAGATTAAGACATTCATCGTTCTTCATAGCGGCGGAACCTTTCTTGTATCTATGTGCCGGGCATCAGATAAATTATATATGCGGCGGCGGCGAAAGCCAGCGCCAAAGCGATTGCCGAGAAAAGAGCCAGATATCCGCCCCCGGCGCGGCGCGTATATGCGGGCTGACCGGAGACAATGAGACCCGCGAATTTCATGCCCCAGCATGACTGGAGAAAAAACGGCGGTACTATAAGCAGCGCGGGTACAATAACTTTTTCAACAACGCATATCAAAACGCCCTGCTGGCCGGAGCTGATGATCGAGGCCGCCTGAGCGGACACCGACGCGCCTAAAGCAAAAGCGCAGACCGGCAGCAAGACGGGGCCAAGCAGCGATGTGAAAAACACAAGTGAACATAAGGCGAAAAAAGCGCAACTAAAAAAGATCCTGACCATTCCCCCGCCGGAAGACCACGCAAAAAAGTCGCCGCCCGGCATAATAAGCAAGCCGGAAGTAAGCGCAGACGCGGCCGCGCCCACAAGGAAACTCAGGGCTAACCATGTAAGCCCGCTGCCAGTGCCGCAGGCGGGAAACTGTCTTTTGATAAGCTTAACGTGTGTCACGGCGTCACCTCCAACAGCGAAAAAATCGGCTCTGGAATAATGACGCAATTTACATAATCATTTGGTAGAAACAATATATTACAAATTCTTTCAGTTATCAAGAGTTTTGTAAAATATTGTTCCGATTTGTTAATTATGCCAGTATTTTATGTAAACTGCATTATGTAAACCACGTCTACCAGGCTGAGTTTTTTGTAATGAATTTGCTGTGTTTTGTCAAGATATCGTCGTCTGCTGTGTACTGTATCACAATATCTTGTTAATTTATCCGAAATTTATGTTAACTCCGTCTTCCGATTACTATTCGTATTATTTCTTGATCTGGCGTATTTTTTTGTGCAGCTTTTTGTCACCTCTTTTTAGGCACAGGGCTCCGCCGAAGGCGCCGCCGCAAACTGAGCATATAATTATACGCACCGCTTCACTGCCGGACACGGAGCCTTTGCAGAAAATCAGTCCCAGCAGCAGGAGTATTATCATATAGGCACCGCCGGAAATCAGTCCCGCTTTCATGGCTCCCCCGCCCTTCCTGTCAACGGCCATGATGCCGGTCAAGGTTGCGCCGATAAAGTTAACAACTATAACGGCCTCGCCAGCCGAGTCGTATCCGATCTTTCCTGCGCTGAACAGCATGGACACGCCCGCCAGCATGGCGGCAGTTATGCAAAGTCCGATCAGCAGCGACATTAGATAGCGGCGCGCTGCCGTGTTTTTCGTTTTCGTCTGAGCTGCGTTCATAAAAAATCCCCCCGGCGTAATAAGATGGTTTGTACATCTTATTACGCCGAAGGGGAAAAAATACTTATATAGTTTTATACAGCTTATTTCTTGTCGTCATCCACAGGAGGCTTGCCGGCCTTCTTGCGGGCGCGAGCCTCGGCCTCAGCCTGCTCCTCCCTGACGTTGGTAGAAATTGCCCACTTCTTGACCTGGATGCGGACTCTGTCCTCACCGGTCTCAAAAGTAACGGTATCCTCAGTCGCCTGAACGACCTTGCCGGTCATACCGCCGATGGTAACTATCTCGTCGCCAACAGAAAGATTGCCGCGCATCTGCTCCAGCTTTTTCTTACGTTTGTTTTCCGGTCTGATAAGGAAGAGCCAGAAAATAACGAAGATAAGCACCAGCATGATAATCATTGAATAGGAACCGCCTGCGGCGGATGTGGTGCCGGTTAAAAACAAGCCTGTGGACATTTAAAATTCCTCCGTAAAAAGTTATTATTATAATTATAACTGTAAAGACAAGGAAATACAAGACAATTATATTCTTGTGTCTAATTTTATTGTAAACTTTTTTCTGAAATCCTCATACTCACCGGCTTCAATTGCCAGACGGATACGGCGCATCAGTTCATTATAAAAATAGAGATTGTGCGCCACGGCCAGACGCATGGCCAGCATTTCCTCCGCCTTGAAAAGATGGCGAATATACGCTATTGAGTATCTGCGGCATACGGGGCAGCTGCATTGAGGATCAATGGGGCTTTCGTCGTCAAAATACT
>CAZLIJ010000026.1:3987-11927 GCA_964559305.1 uncultured Oscillospiraceae bacterium
TCATTTTTGATGTTGATAACTCCGTCCCAGGTGTAAAGATGCCCGTGGCGGCCATTTCTGGCCGGCATGACGCAGTCAAAAAAGTCCACTCCCCGGTACACGCTCTCGATAATATTACCCGGCGTTCCCACACCCATCAGGTATCTGGGCCGGTCTTTGGGCATATATTCCTCCACTTTCTCAATGGTATCATACATTTCCTGGTGGGTCTCCCCCACCGCCAGCCCGCCGATGGCATAGCCCGGCAGGTCAAGATCGGCGATTTTTTTCATATGCTCTATGCGTATATCCGGGAAAACAGTGCCCTGGTTTATCCCAAAAAGCACCTGCCCGGGATTGACGGCGCCGTCCTCATCGTTATACTGAGCCAGCGCCTGCTTGCACCTGCAAAGCCAGCGATAGGTCCTGTCGCAGGACTTTTCAACATACTCCCTGGGCGAGGGGATTTTGATGCACTCGTCAAAGGCCATGGCAATGTCGGAGCCGAGATTTGACTGTATGCGCATACTCTCCTCAGGACCCATGAAGATATGCCGCCCGTCAACATGGGAGTTGAAGGACACGCCCTCCTCAGTTATCTTCCTCAAAGACGCCAGGGAAAATATCTGAAAGCCGCCGCTGTCCGTAAGGATAGGGCCGTCCCAGGTCATGAATTTATGCAGGCCGCCCAGTTTTTTGATAAGCTCGCTGCCCGGGCGGACATGGAGATGATAGGTGTTGGAAAGCTCTATCTGGCAGCCGATATTGCTGAGATCCTCAGCCGACAGCGCGCCTTTTATGGCGCCCTGTGTGCCAACGTTCATAAATACCGGCGTCTGCACGCTGCCGTGAGGGCAGGTAAATTCGCCCCGGCGGGCGCGTCCGTCCTGTTTTATTACTTTGAACAAGCTCTACTCCCCTTTACTCAATAAACATAGCGTCGCCAAAGGAAAAGAAGCGGTACTTCTCCGCCACGGCGGTATTATAGGCGTTCAAAATATGCTCCCGACCTGCAAGCGCGGAAACCAGCATGATAAGCGTGGACTCCGGCAGGTGAAAATTGGTTATAAGCGCGTCCATGCACTTGAACTGATAGCCCGGATAGATGAAAATATCCGTCCAGCCGGAGCTGGGCTCCAGCGTACCGTCCGGCTTTGCAAAGCTTTCGATGGTGCGGCAGGATGTTGTGCCCACGCACACCACTCTCCCGCCGTTTTTCTTTGTTTCGGTTACAATGCGGGCGGTTTCCTCCGGGACGATGCAAAATTCCGAGTGCATCTCGTGCTCCTCTATCTCGTCCTCTTTCACCGGGCGAAAAGTACCAAGCCCCACATGGAGCGTGAGATAGCAGACTTTTACGCCTCTTGAAGCAATTATGTCCAGCAGCTCCTTGGTAAAATGCAGGCCGGCTGTGGGCGCTGCCGCGCTGCCCAGCTCCCGGGAATACACGGTCTGGTAGCGCTCCGGGTCCTGAAGCTCTTCCTTTATATACGGCGGCAGGGGCATTCTTCCCAGTTTTTCCAGAATTTCTAAAAATATGCCCTCATAGTGGAATTTGACAATTCGGTTTCCGCCCTCGGCGACATTCTCCACCGTGGCGCTGAGCTCTCCGTTGCCAAAGCTTAGCTCTGTACCGGGGCGGGTCTTTTTGCCGGGTTTGGTCAGACACTCCCATTCCCCGTTGCCCAGATCCCGCAGCAGCAGTACTTCCACGCTGCCGCCGGTGGGTCTGCTGCCTATAAGCCTTGCCGGCAGTACCCGGGAATCGTTCAGCACAAGGCAGTCGCCCTCCCTGAGCATCTCCGGCAGCTCATAGAAGTGCCGGTGCTCTATCTCACCTGTGTTTTTGTCCAGGTGCATAAGCCGGGAATGATCCCGCTGCTCCAGCGGCGTCTGAGCTATAAGCTCTTTTGGCAGGTCAAAATTAAAATCTGATTTATTCATGCAATATAAGCTCCGGTAAAATAAAATCTGATGATATCCTCGTAATTATAGCCATAAACCTTGGCCATTGAGTACGCGCCCCACTGGCTCATGCCGCAGTTGTGACCCCAGCCGCCGCCGGTGAATACAAAGCCGCTTCTATCGCCGCTGACAGTAAAATGGCAGCTTGGCAGTCCGACGGAGTTCCGGGCGCTGTCCTTTGAATAAGTCACCGTCTGCCCGGAAGCGTCGCTGTACACGATGCGTATGCAGTTGCCTGTGGGCGAATATGTTGGCGTGATCTTTACGATCTCGCCGATGCTGTTGCCCTTTGCGTTGAGCTTTGAGGAAAGCTCCGCCCCGGTGTAGCTGTATTCCCACGTTTTGTATTTGAAGTCCACCGCGGCCTCAAAGGGATCTATGACCCCGGTGAGATAGGGATAGGCGGTAATAAACACGTTCTGGCTTGACTCAGTGGAGCCGCCGTCAGATGAGAAGAACAGCGTGGAGCACAGCTTGCCCTGATAGCGTACATATTTACCGGCTGTGGCGTTCACGGCGGCGTCTGTGGTGCTGTTTGCGCCTGTGGTTCCCCGATAGACCTGGCTGTATGTATTATTTGTCACGTCAAAGCCGTATTTTGAGTAGCTGTTGACATTGGTGGCCACATAGGTTCTGGCGCACAGGGCCTGAGCCTTCAGCGCCTCCAGCGGCCAGGACGCGCTCATTTCGTAGGGAATCACGCCTTTGACATAGTCTTCGAGCGAGACGTAGTTTACTACGGTAATGTCGCCGCCGTCAAGTCTTGAATACTGAAAGCCGCCTCTATATTTATAGCCCTTGAACCATGTCTGGCTGTCGCCCCCCGCGGTTTTGGGTCTTATGCCCAGCGGCTGATTACGCCCGCAGTCGTATTCAAAGAGAATTTTATTGGTATCAGATTTGGTCACCACCACGCAGTATTGGCTGGCGGAAAAGGCGCTGCCGGCAACTCCTGAGGCGTTCAGTGCCTCCGTAGCCTGCGCGGCGCTGGTAAACTGTCCGAAAAGCACATAATATGAGCCGTTATAATATGCCGGGAAACCGCCGGAGAATCCCGCCGCTGCTGAGGCGGCAGCCTGATAGCTGGGGAAAACGGTGTTGAGTTTTACATGATAGCAGCCCACCACACCCACGCCGTCCACTGTGACGTTGGTATCCTTAATCATGGTAAGCGCAGTTTCGTCGGTGCTGCCCACAGAGTGGAAAAACCGGGCGGAATCATAATAACCGAATTCGTAGCCGCTGCCCACGGCGTTGAGAAGCTTTGCCTGAGAAAGCGCGCTGCCGCTGTAATATAGCCCCACCCGTACTGTGCTTAGTGCTACCGGAGCGTTATCATACTTTGACCCGTCGGTATACTTGCTTTTGTCTATCACCGTGCTGCCCGAGGGCTTGACAGGCGTTTCGCTGTCTGCCGCTCCTCCCAGCGCGGAAAGGCCGGAAGCCGTCATCACATAAACGCTGCCGGAGCCGAGAAGTGACACTCCGCTTTTGCCCACGGCATAGCAGCTGCTCAGATCATTTGCAAGCGCAGCACTTGAGTTGTTGACAAATATACCGGAAACCGCGCTGCCTGCCGGGGACAGCGCCGCCAGCGCAACCAGTGCGAGAATCAGTATGCACAAACGCCGTACTGCGGTGTTTTTCATATAATGTACCCCTCGGTAAAATTTTTCCTGTCGTCAAATAATTTGCTGATATTTCATTATATTACCGGCGCCGCTCTTTTTCAAGTATTATGTCTACTTCTGTTTGACATATGGCATCGAAACTGGTAGCATAATGGCCGGAAAGGACGGTCATGAGTATGAAAAAAACAGTTTCCCTGCTGCTGACTGTGTGCCTGCTTGCCGGTATGTGTACGGCTGCCGCCGCGTCAGCTTCAGATTTCAAAGATATTAAGAACAGCGACTGGTATTACAGCTATGTTGATTATACGGTACAGAGAGGGCTTTTCAGCGGGACATCTCCAACTGCCTTTTCTCCCAAAGCCACCCTCACCCGTGGTATGTTTGTCACGGTGCTTGGCAGATATGCCGGTGTTTCCCCCGCCGCCGCAGGCACTGCAAAAATAACGGAAACTATCAATATGCGCTCCGCTCCCACGACCGACAGCAGCATTGTGAAGGTGCTGCGTTCCGGGGACACGGTTACTGTCACCGGCAGAGAGAGCGGCTGGTATAGAGTAAACTTATCCGGCACAGGCGGCTATGTGCGTCAGGACCTCATCTCCGTCAGCTCCGGTAAATTTTCCGATGTGGCTTTTGGCAATTACTGCTGCCCCTATGTTAACTGGGCGGCAGCCAACGGCATAGCCTCCGGCACAAGCGACAATACGTTTTCTCCTAACAGAGCCGTCAGCCGGCAGGAGATATGCGTCTTTCTATACCGCTATGTTCAGGCCTTCGGCATCAAGCTCAGCGAGACTCAGGCCGCGGTAAACTTTAAAGACGCGGGAAAAATCAACCCGTCATTTACCGCCGCTGTCACCGCCATGCAGAAGGCCGGTGTGGTCGGCGGCAGAACAGACGGCAGTTTTGATCCCTCCGGCTCCGCCACCCGGGCCGAGGCCGCCGCCATAATCACCCGCTTTATTCAGAACATCGGCGAAAACCCCAAGAAGGACTTCAGCTATGCCGGAACTGTCAAAGCCTCAGCCGCCGTGGCTGACGGATATTTTGACGACGCCTGCTTTATCGGGCACTCCATGGTGGTGGGCATGAGATACTATATGGACATGAATAACGCCGACTACTACGCGGTAAACGGCATTTCCGCAAAGCGGATGCTCACATACGATCAGTTCACGCTGGCAGACGGCGAAACCACCGGTACTCTCTCCGCCGCGCTGGCAGAGAAATCCTACGGCAAGGCATATATCATGCTGGGCGTCAACGAGATGGGCACATCCGACTACGACCGGCAGAGCTTTGAAAGCAGCATGCGCTCTCTCATCAGCCTTGTAAAAAGCTCTCAGCCGGCGGCGAAAATATACATTATCTGTATATTGCCTGTCACCAGGGCCGAATCTGATTCCAGCGCCAATTACAACCTTGATAATATAGTGATCTTCAACAAGCTTCTCCAGAATATCTCCGCCGATACCGGAGCCGGATATTTGGACTTCTTCACGCTTTTCGCTGACGGCGACGGCTATATGCCCACGGAGTGCGCCGCTTCCGACGGCATCCATCCCGTTCAGTCCCAGTACGCCGTAATGAGAAACTATCTTAAAACTCACACATAATAAGATGCCGCCGATAATCGGCGGCATCTTATTATTATCTCAGGCGCGCATGGCGTTGAGAGTTTTTTCAAACAGCGTGTTCATATCCATACCCAGCATTTCCGCTCCCCTTTTGATTATGTCCCGGGAGCAGCCGGCGGCAAATTTTTTATCCTTGAATTTTTTGGATACGGATTTGACCTCCATGTCGGATATGCCGGTGGGCCGCATAAGCGCCGCGGCGCCGATAAGTCCCGTCAGCTCATCTGTGGCAAACAGGACCTTTTCCATAAATTTTTCCGGCTCAACATCGCAGCATATGCCGTAACCGTGGCAGACCACGGCATGAATAACGCTCTCGTCAATATCAAGCTCCCGAAGCAGCTTATCGGCTTTGACGCAGTGCTCTTCGGGCCACTGTTCAAAATCAATGTCGTGCAGCATACCCACAGCGCGCCAGAAATCCACGTTGTCCGGGTCGTATTCTTTGGCAAATTCACCCATCACCTTGGACACCGTCTCGGCGTGCTGAATATGGAAGGGATCCTTATTGTATTTTTTGACAAGCTCTTCGGCCTGTTCGGGCGTAGGTATATAGCTCATATCTCATTCCTCTGCTTTATTAAAGATAAAAGAATATTATCGCTAAATCAGTCTAAAATCAAGGGCAAGCCGAAATCACAGGTATATTTTTCCCGTATTTACAAAAAATATATTGAAAAAAATTACTTTCCTGATAAAATCAAGCCAGAAGCTAAATAATTCAAGGAGGATATAATAATGGCAGAACTTAAAGGAAGCAAAACCTATGATAATCTCTGCACAGCCCTCGCCGGCGAATCCATGGCCAGAAACAAATATAACTGGTTCGCAAGCCAGGCACGCAAGGACGGTCTTGAGCAGATAGCCGCCATCTTTGACGAAACAGCCGGCAACGAGAAAGAGCATGCAAAGCTTTGGTACAAGTATATAAACGGCGGTGTTGACAAAACCCCTGATAACCTCAAAGCCGCTGCCGAAGGCGAGAATTACGAGTGGTCCGACATGTACGCCAAGTTCGCGGAAGTCGCCGAGCAGGAGGGCTTCAAGGAAATAGCAGTCAAATTCCGCATGGTGGGCGCAATCGAAAAGACCCATGAGGAGCGCTATCTCAAGCTGCTGAAGAATCTGGAAGAGGGCAAGGTGTTTACCAAGGAAGGCGAGCAGGTCTGGATGTGCCGCAACTGCGGACATATCTATGTAGGCCCCAAGGCTCCCGAAGTATGCCCCGTTTGCAATCATCCCCAGGCCTATTTTGAGGTCAAAAGCTACAACTACTGAAACTAAGCAAAAATGTCCCGCGGAACACCGCGGGACATTTTCATTTTTGGATGGACTGTGGTAAAATACTGATATGGATATTTTAAAAAAGAATCAAATATTTGAAGCCATGATCGACGGCTGGTCCTCCGACGCCGCCGGTGTGTGTCATATTGACGGGCGGGCGGTTTTCGTGCCGGGAGCCATTTCCGGGGAAAAGTGGCGTGTGAAGCTTTTGAAGGTCAGCAACACCGCCATTTACGGCAAGGGCATTGAGCTATTGACCCCCTCCCCCGACCGTGTCAAGCCCCGCTGCCCATATTTCAGCGCCTGCGGCGGCTGCTCCGCCTGGCACATGACTTATGAAGCCGAGCTGCGCTTCAAGCTTGGCAGGGTCAACGACGCGCTGCATCATATAGCGGGACTTGACTTCACGGCGGACGCAATTATCCCCTGCTCCGACTGCACCCGCTATCGCAACAAGGGCATATGCGCCGTGGGTCTCGCCGGCGGAAAAGCCGTATCCGGCTTTTACCGGGCACGCAGTCACGACATAATACCTATTGAAAGCTGCCTTATCCAGTCGGAGTTTTCCGACCGGGCGGCGGGGGCGGTCACGACATGTCTGAATACCAACGGCATCAAGCCCTATGACGAGGCCAACGGAAAGGGCACAGTCCGCCATGTGTTTTCCCGCTGTGCCGTGCACACCGGGGACGCCGTTGTGTGCATTGTATCCGCCCGGGGCTTCGGCGGGCTCACCGGCGGACTCGTAGAATATCTGCGGAAAGAATGCCCCGAGCTTACCGGCATTGTTTTGAACGTAAACAAGACCCGGGGCAATTCGGTGCTGGCCGGCGACTTTTACACCCTTTGGGGCAGCGATATAATGCGTGACAGCCTGTGCGGCTTTGACTTTGAGCTGTCGCCGCAGGCCTTCTATCAGATAAATCCGCCTCAGGCCGAAAAGCTATATGAAAAGGCCGTAGACCTTGCCGGGCTTACCGGGCGGGAGACCGTGCTGGATCTCTACTGCGGCGCCGGCACGATCAGCCTGTGTCTTTCAAGAGCGGCCGGGCGCGTTATCGGCGCCGAGATAGTACCGGAGGCTGTGGATAACGCAGCCAAAAACGCCGCCGCCAATCATGTGGACAATGTGGAATTTATCACCGGTGACGCCGGAGACGCAGCCGAAAAGCTCTCTGCCCGGGGCATACGCCCGGATGTTGTGGTGGTTGACCCGCCCCGCAAGGGTATGTATCCCCAGGCGATCAAAGCCACAGCCGATATGGAGCCAGGGCGCATAGTGTATGTCTCCTGCAATCCCTCAACGCTTGCAAGAGATATAAAGCTGTTCGGAGAACGGGGCTATGAGCTTGCATCCGCCACAGCCGTTGATATGTTTCCCCGCACTCCGCACGTTGAGACGTGCGTACTTTTGTCCCACAAAAATTCGTAAACATCTCCACCG
>CAZLIJ010000027.1:0-1576 GCA_964559305.1 uncultured Oscillospiraceae bacterium
GGGTGCGGCCAATGTCCGTGTGGGCCATTTCCCTGCCGCGGAAGCGCACAGTGACCTTCAGACGGTCGCCGTCCGCAAGAAATTTTATGCCGTTTTTCAGCTTGGTGGCAAAGTCGTTATCTCCGATGCCGGGTGACATACGGATCTCCTTGACCTCCATTACACGCTGATTTTTCTTTGCTTCCTTTTCGCGCTTGGCCTGTTCAAAACGGAACTTGCCGTAGTCCATGACCTTGCACACGGGCGGCTTTGCTGCCGGGGAAATTTTGACCAGATCAAGGTCTTTTTCCTCAGCCAGCCTCATGGCCTCCTCAGAGGACATAATGCCCAGCTGCTCGCCGGCCTCACCGATAAGACGTACTTCCTTGTCGGTTATCGCCTCGTTGATCTCATGCTCTGCGTTTGCTATATTCAAACACCTCCAGATAATATAAAGACGCGGATGACTTGCATCCGCGTCTGAAAAACGTTCTTATTCCCCCTTTTGAGGGAAGCGTTTCATGTTGACCCGGGCTGACTCTTTGGCCGCCGGGTGAGGACGGGGATGCCGTACCTTCTTTATTTTAGCTTATTCACTATACCAGTCCTTAATCCCGGTGTCAAGTGATTTTAGCGCGTAATTGCGTATATTTTCAGTACTCAGCCGGTTTTTCTTCGTTTGGGGTCTGCTGCGCCGGGTCCGCAGCTTCTTCCGGCGCCATATTCTCCGCTTTTGGAAGCGCTTCCCGCTCCTGAGCTATGGCCAGCTTCACGATGCGGCTGGTGCCCAGCCTGTCGGCTCCAAGATCTATAAAGTCCTCGGCGTCCTGCAGCGACGCTATGCCCCCGGCGGCCTTGACCTTCACGCGCTCAGGGCAGTTGGCCCGCAAAAGCGCCACGTCCTGTCTTGTGGCGCCGCCTTTTGAAAAGCCGGTGGAGGTCTTTATATAGTCCGCGCCGCAGTCGGTGACTATCTTGCACAGCGCGACCTTTTCATCCTCCGTCAGCAGGCAGCACTCGATGATGACCTTCAGTATTTTGCCTGCGCAGGCGGCGCGCACGGCCCGGATATCCGCCGCCACATCGCCCCAGCAGGCGTCCCTGACCATGGAAAGGTTGACCACCATGTCAATCTCGTCCGCGCCGTTTTTAACGGCGTCCATTGTTTCATAGGCCTTTGCGGCGGTGGTCATATATCCGTTTGGAAAGCCGATAACGGTGCACACGCGCATTCTATCGCCCACATAGCGCCTGGCGCCGGCCACATGGCAGGGCGGAATGCACACGGAGGCGCAGCCAAAGCGTATGGCCTGATCGCACAGCTCTCTTATCTCCATGGCGGTGCAGTCCTGTTTGAGCAGAGTATGGTCGCATTTTGAAAGAATATCTTTGATTTCCATATCGGAGGCTCCTTTTCATTTTATATATCGAATTATACCCCGAAAAATGTGCATATTCAAGTGACGTGTCCGAATAAGCTGTGATATCCGACGATAATACGAGGTGCTGATATGGAAGAACTGGAAACTGCCAATCGCGCGGAGCTGTGCGGCATCATGGCGGCTGAGTTGGGGCTGGATATAAAACAGGCCAAACG
>CAZLIJ010000027.1:1586-11627 GCA_964559305.1 uncultured Oscillospiraceae bacterium
TGGGGAGCGATTCTATTCCTTCCCGCTGGAGACCCGCCGCCTTTCTGGGGCTGCGGACACGATCAACGTAATTCTCCGTGAGGAGCAGCTGCTTTTGGAACCGGAGGACGCGGAAAAGATCTGCGTATCCGGAGAGCTGCGCTCCTTCAACAACCGCCGGGGCGAGGGGGCAAAGCTGGTTATAACCGTGTTTGCCAGAGAGCTGGGCTTCTGCAGCTGTCAGGACTCGAACCTTGTGGAGCTGACAGGCTCCCTGTGCAAGCAGCCCAATCTGCGCAGCACGCCCATGGGGCGGGACATCTGCGATCTTATGCTGGCCGTGAACCGGCGCTATGGCCGCTCGGACTATCTGCCCTGCATCACCTGGGGGCTGAAAGCAAGAGAAGCCGCCGGCTGGAACGTAAGCGACCGGGTGCATCTGCTGGGACGGATACAAAGCCGGGGCTACATAAAGCTCATCGACGGTCAGGCCTATGAAAAGACCGCCTATGAGGTGTCCGTGACCGACATCGAAAAGCTTAACTGATAAGCCGGAGCTTATGCTCCGGCTTATTGGTTTATTTCTTTTCCGGCACTATCTCTATCCAGTAGCCGTCCGGATCCTGAATAAAATATATGCCCATGGAGGGGTTTTCAAAGCAGATGCAGCCCATGGCCTGGTGCTTTTCGTGGGCTTTTTCCATATCCGGCGCCGTAAAGGCCAGATGGAATTCCTGCTCGCCCAGATCGTAGGGCTCTTTTCTTTCGGTCATCCAGGTCAGCTCCAGCTGAAAATCGGAAACTCCGTCGCCCAGAAACACCAGCCTGAAGCTGCCGTCGGCGGCGGTCTTTTCCCGCACGGGCTTCAGGCCCAGCGCCTTGTCGTAAAACGCGAGGCTTTTGTCAATATCCAGAACGTTGAAGTTGAAATGGTTGAATTTAAACATGGCGCGCTCCTTTACTGTTCCCCGCCCCGTGAAAAAAGAGTTGGAAACGCGGCGGGATGATTGTATAATAAAGTATAACACAAAATTCGGAGGCCGCCATGGATTTTTCAGCGCTGTTCAAAAAATACGTGCCCGAAGCGGACGTATATTTATATAATACCGGCGCCGCCAGAAAGGCCTGGCTGACCTACGGCTGCCACGCCCTGGGTGAGGGCGGCCTGCACAGCTTCGTCTTGTGGGCTCCCAATGCAAAGTCGGTTTCCCTTGTGGGCGACTTCAATCAATGGCGTGCCGGCGCCTCCCCCATGGAGAAATGCCCCGGCGGTATATGGTGCGCCTTTATTCCTGGGCTCAAGACCGGCGACCTTTATAAATTTGCCGTTACCGGCGGGGACGGAAAGACTGTGCTCAAGGCCGATCCCTTTGCCTTCTGGTCCCAAAGCGGGGAGGAGACCGCCTCCCGGGTGTGGGACAGCCCCTCATACTCCTGGCGGGACGGCGCTTTTCTTGAAAAGCGCGCCAAAACCGACGCCCTTAGCTCACCCATGTCCATTTATGAAGTCCATCTGGGCTCCTGGAAGGCTTTTCCCGGCGATGACCGGCCCCTTTACCGTGCTGTGGGCCAGGCGCTGGCCGAATACTGCCTTGATATGGGCTACACCCATGTGGAGCTGCTGCCCCTTACCGAGTACCCCTACCCCGCCTCCTGGGGCTATCAGGTCACTGGCTACTACGCCCCCACCGGGCGTTACGGTACGCCGGAGGACTTTCAGTATTTTGTTGACACCCTGCACCGGGCGGGTATAGGCGTGATAATGGACTGGGTTCCTGCCCACTTTCCGCGGGACGCCCACGGTCTTGCCAATTTTGACGGCACAAGATTGTACGAGTGCAAGGAAGCCCGCATGGCGGCGCACCCGGAATGGGGCACGCTTATCTTCGATTACGCCATGCCCGAGGTGCGCAGCTTTCTCATATCCTCCGCCTGTATGTTTTTTGAAAGCTATCACATCGACGGCATAAGGGTGGACGCGGTGTCCTCCATGCTTTATCTGGATTACGGGCGCAGGCCCGGCGAGTGGACTCCTGACAAAAACGGCGGCAACATCAGCTCCGCCGCGGTGGAGTTTCTGCAAAAGCTCAACGAGGCGGTGCTTTGCTCATATCCCGGCGCCGTCACCATTGCAGAGGAATCCACGGCCTACCCCATGGTGACATATCCCCCGGCGGACGGCGGGCTGGGCTTCACCTTCAAGTGGGACATGGGCTTTATGCACGACACGCTGGGCTATATGTCCACGGACCCCCTTTTCCGTTCCGGCTGCCACGACAAGCTGACCTTTTCCATGATGTACGCCTTTTCGGAAAACTTTATCCTTGCCTACTCCCACGACGAAGTGGTGCACGGGAAATGTTCCATGTTAAACAAGATGTCCGGGGACTATGACGGAAAATTTGCCTCTCTGCGGGCGCTGTATGGCTTCCAGTTCGCCCACCCGGGCAAAAAACTCACCTTTATGGGTTCGGAGTTCGGGCAGTTTATTGAGTGGAATTACGAACAGGAGCTGGACTGGCTGCTGCTGGATTACCCAAAGCACGAGAGTATGCGGCGCTACTGCAGGGCGCTGAACCGGCTTTACCGGGACTGGGGCGCTCTTTACGAGATAGACAAGTCCTGGGACGGCTTTAAATGGCTGAATGTGGACGACAGGGAGCGCTCCTCGGTAGCTTTTCTGCGCACAGGGCGCAGCGGCGGAAATAAAAAATACCTTGTGTGCGCATTCAACTTCACCCCCGTTACCTACGATGGCTTCGTCATCGGCCTGCCCATGCCCTGCATATTAAAGGAGCTTCTCAGCAGCGACAGCGTTGAGTTCGGCGGCAGGGGCACACATAACAAAGCCGCTGTGCACAGCGAGAAAAAGCCCTTTATGGATATGCAGTATTCCGCGGCGCTGACGCTGCCGGGCATGAGCGCCGTGTTTTTCAGCTGTGAGCCGGAAGAAAAGGCGTCTGAAAAGGAGAAAAAATGAAGCGTGAATTTCAAAATATGCTGAAAGAAAAGGGCCGTAGCGAGCTGCCGAAGGTGCTCATAGCCGCCGCAGAATGCGCTCCTCTGGCCAAGACCGGCGGCCTTGCCGACGTGGTGGGCACCCTGCCCAAAAGCCTTGCCAGGCTGGGCATCGACGCCCGGGTGATAATCCCCTTTCACAAGATAATAAAAGACAAATACACCGGAGAAGCGGAGCATCTGTTTGATTTTTATGTTAACCTGGGCTGGCGCCGCCAGTACGCCGGCATAGAAAAGCTGTGTCTGGACGGCATTACCGTTTATCTTGTGGACAGCGAGTTCTATTTCGGCGATAAGATATATCGCGGCGGCGACGCCGAGGGGGAGCAGTACGCCTTTTTCTCCACCGCCGTGCTGGACTGCATACCGAATCTTGATTTTGCGCCGGACATCATACACTGCAACGACTGGCACACTGCCATGATGCCCATGCTGGCAAAGACCGTGTACGGTCTGCCCCAGTGCTCTTTGAAATACCTGCTGACCATACACAACATCATGTATCAGGGCAAGTACGGCTTTCCGTATATCCACGACCTGATGGGTATTGACAAAAAATACTACACGCCGGAATATATGGAGCTGAACGGCTGCGCTGACTTTTTGAAGGCGGGGTGCATATTTGCCGACAGGATAAATACTGTCAGCCCCACATACTCCCGGGAGATCATGACCCCCTATTTCGGCGAAGGGCTGGAGGGCATACTCTCCGCCCGCTCCCATGAACTGACGGGCATAATAAACGGCATAGACAACAAGGTTTTCAACCCCCATTCCGACCCCCTGCTGCCTGCGGGCTACGACAAGGGGCATCTAAAGGGTAAAGAATTATGTAAACAAAAGCTCCAGCAGGACGCCGGGCTTGAGCAAAGGCCGGACACCCCCCTGTTTGCCATGGTGACACGCATGACCGAGCAAAAGGGCTTTCCGCTGGTGGTGCGTATGCTGGACGAGCTGATGCAGAACAACGACATGCAGTTTATGCTGCTGGGCACCGGCGACAAGGAGTTTGAAAGCTTTATGCGCAGCGCGGAGGCGCGGTACAAGGGCAGACTGTGCGCATATTTAAGCTATAACGATCCCCTGTCACATCTGGTGTACGCGGGCAGTGATTTTTATCTGATGCCCTCAAGATTCGAACCCTGCGGCCTGAGCCAGATGATAGCCATGCGCTACGGCAGCGTGCCCATAGTGCGTGAGACCGGCGGGCTGAAAGACACCGTGACGCCGTATAACAAATTCACAGGCGAGGGCAACGGCTTCACCTTTGCCGACTACAACGCCCACGAAATGGGCGACGCCGTGCGCCGTGCGCTGGAAGCCTATAATCAACCGGAAATAATGAACGGGCTTATCCGCTCGGCCATGAGCGCGGACTTCGGCTTTGACCGCTCCGCGGAGGATTACGCAAGACTTTATATATGGATGCTGTAAAAGAGAATATTTACACAATTTATTATGGCGGCAGCTATGAGGAACACTGGACGCCGGACTACCGGCTCACCGTGAGCTACGGTCCAAGGCAGTCTCTTGCTGCCCGGCGGGAGGACGAGGTCTGGTGCTTTTCCCCGCCGCTGCCGTCCCTTCCGCTGGCCGCGGAATACTTCACTGCCGCCGCCGACGTTGCCGCGTCAATGGAGCTGTGCGACGCGCTTGACATGGACAGGCGCACTCTTTACGAGGTTTTTCACTCCGATAGCCCCGCTGCGCCCTTTGAGCTGCTGCGGGCGCTGCTGGACGACTGGGCATTTGAATTTGAAGCCGCCGT
Organism: uncultured Oscillospiraceae bacterium; assembly: GCA_964559305.1. Taxonomy (GTDB): domain Bacteria; phylum Bacillota; class Clostridia; order Oscillospirales; family Oscillospiraceae; genus UBA2922. Next base: position 6,352 of record CAZLIJ010000027.1, read on the forward strand.
GGCGCTGACGGTGCGCTGCTGCCCGGACGCGGACTTTTCCATAGATTTCGATGCGTTATGTAAACTTCAGCCCCGCAGCGCCCATCTCATTTCCATTTTGGACACTGCCCTGCATATGCGGATAATTGCCATCCACGATTCAAGAAAGGTTGATTATCGCCGGCCTTTGGGCGCGGTAGTCACCGGTCAGGCCGCGGCTCTTTCCTTTCGTGACGCGGGCGGCAATATAAGCTCTGCCCGCTGCCTATTATACGGCGACAGCTTTCAGCGGGAGTACCCTATGGAGAAATCCGGCGGGCGCTTTATAGTTGACATAATGCTGCCGGACGTTCCGGCGGCGCTGTGGTACTGCTTTTGTCTGGATACTGAGCATGGAGAGAAGTGGCTGTGTCCCGACGGTTCAGGCTTTTACGGGCTTGTCAGCGACAACAGAAAGCCGGGCTTTCGTTTGACAGTGTATGCCCGGGACTTCAAAACGCCAGACTGGTTTAAAAGCGCCGTGATGTATCAGATATTCCCCGACCGCTTTGCTTTTTCCGGCGACGGTACAGCGGAGAAGGGCGTTGAATACCACCTTGCTCTGGGGCAGACGCCGGAGCTTCATAAAAGCGCTGATGAGCCTGTCCGCTGGCAGCCCCGTAGCTTTGAAGCCGCCTATGAGCCTGACGATTTTTACGGCGGCACCCTAAAGGGCATAGAGAGCCGGCTTGAATATCTTTCAAGTCTGGGCGTGACGGTCATATATCTAAACCCCATTGTGGAGGCCCGCTCCAACCACCGCTACGACACCTCGGATTATATGAAGGTGGACCCTGTTCTTGGCACAAACGAGGACTTCGCCCGCCTGTGCGCCGCCGCGAAATCCAGAGGGATAAGGATAATCACCGACGGCGTTTTTTCCCACACCGGCGCGGACAGCGTTTACTTCAACCGCTTTGGCCGTTACCCGGGAAAAGGCGCCGGTCAGGGGCCGGATTCGCCCTATTATAAATGGTACAGCTTCGACTGCTCCCCCGGCGGCTATAAATGCTGGTGGAACTTCCCCGATCTGCCGGAGGTGGACGAGGAAAACTCCCTGTGGCAGGATTATGTAGTCACGGGCGGGAATAGTGTTGTAAAGACCTGGCTTGGGCGGGGCGGCTCCGGCTGGCGCATTGATGTGGCGGACGAGCTGCCGGACGACGTGCTGGAGCGGATAAGAGCCGCCGCGAAAGCTGAAAAGCCCGACGCCGTTATAATAGGCGAGGTCTGGGAGGACGCCGTAACAAAAGAGAGCTACGGCCACCGGCGCGGCTATGCGCTGGGTACTGCGCTGGATTCCGTGATGAACTATCCCCTGCGCACGGCGGTGCTGGATTTTCTCCACCGCCGGACTGACGCTTTTGAGCTGCGGGATTTTCTCGATACCCAGCGGCTGAACTACCCCCAGCCACTATACTATTCGCTGATGAATCTCATGGGCTCTCACGATGTGGAGCGGCTGCGCACTAACCTTGCCGCCGATGTGGACGTAAGATCGCTTTCAAAAGCCCGGCAGTCTGACTTTGCGCCCACCGCCGAGGGGCTGTCCCGGGCCGTAAAGCTTGAAAGGCTGGCCGCCGCCATTCAGTTTTCCCTGCCCGGCGTTCCGGATATCTATTACGGCGATGAGACCGGCATGACCGGCTGCGGCGACCCCTTCAACCGTCTGCCCTTCCGGGAGGGTGACAAAAGTCCGTTGGAATTTTATAAAAAGTTAGCGGAGATCAGAGCCGCTCATTACGTTATGTCAACCGGAGAGGCGGAGTTTTCCGCTCTTGGCGGGGATGTGCTTCTCATCCGCCGCTATTGCGGTACGGAAGAAATCATCAGCGTTATAAACCGCGGGGCTCAAGCCCGGCCCGTATTTTTAAAAAAGCCGGGACGGGAGCTTTTTTCCGGTGAGCATACGCCTTCCCGGTTCATGGCTCCCCCCTTCGCGGCTATCATTATAAAAACGGAGTGAATGCTATGGAACTTAAGCTGGACAACACAAAAACCTACGCCATCGCTCTTGAGGGCGGCGGCGCGAAAGGCGCCTACGAGATAGGCGTGTGGAAGGCGCTTGACGAGGCGGGGATAAAATTCAACGCCGTGGCCGGCACCTCGGTGGGCTCCATGAACGGCGCGCTGATGGCCATGGGCGATCTTGACCACGCCATTGAACTGTGGGAGAGCATAAAAATGTCCAAGGTCATCGACGTGAACGATCAGGACATGGAAAACCTGAAAAACATGGATATTCGCCTTGATAATGTTCACGGCCTGGCCAGGCAGGTGGTTGACATAATCAAGAACCGCGGTCTGGATATAACGCCCCTGCGCAACTGGCTCACCCAGGCCGTAGACGTGAAGAAGGTCAAGGAATCGGAGGTAGAGCTATATGTCACCACTGTCTCCCTCACCGACAAAAAGGAGCTGGAGATACGGGTGAAAGATCTGCCGGACGACGAGGTCTGCGATATGCTCATAGCCAGCTCCTATCTCCCCGCTTTCCGGCTGGAGCCGCTGGGCGGCAAATTCTACGCCGACGGCGGCTTTATGGACGCGGTGCCCATCCACGCCCTTATTGAAAACGGCTCCCGGGACATAATCGAAATCCTGATGCACGGCATGGGCGTTGAGCGGCGGGTCAAGATGCCCCAGGATGTGAATATCACGGTTATTGAGCCCCGCACCGATCTTGGCAGCATTTTGAATTTTGTTTCCGAGCAGAGCAAGCGGGATCTTCTCATCGGTTACTGCGACGGTATGCGGGTGCTGTACGGCCTGGCCGGAAAGGAATACTACATAGACCCCACGCTTTCCGAGCGGGAGGCGCTGGAGCTTCTCATAGCCGCCGAGTCCGACCAGCCGAACGCTCCCTCCCTGCGCAGAATATGCGAGCGGGAGATACCGGCGCTGGCAAGATTTGTTGGCGTCAGGAACGGCGGCTACCGGGATATTCTTATCGCCTCACTGGAAAACGAAGCCCGCTCACTGAGTATTGACCCTTATAAAATAATGACCGATGTTGAGTTTATGGACGCGATAAACGCGGCCAAAGCGGAACAATAATCCTGTTTTTCTCGTCACAATACCACATCTTCCCAAGGAGGAGCACATATGAAAAGGCTGATATCCACCGTGCTTGCGATCATTCTGGCGCTGGCCCTGACCGGGCCTGCTCTGGCCGATGTTATAAGCATCCCCGAAGATGATTTTTATGATAAGCACGCAGACGCGTGCAGGCTCGTTGAAAGAGAGTACTACGCCAACGGCGCTGCCGGCTATGCCACAGTGCTTGTCTCGCCAGAGAGTAAGGATACCGTGGGCTTTATCCCCAACACCAACGTGTTGACAGTGGACGTGACCTACACCGGCGCATCCGCAGTGTTTGGCCTTGTGGCCTACTCTGTCAATTCAGACGGCAGTTTTTGCATGAGCGGCGAGGGCGGCGACGATCTGGTCAAGGGCTGGGTGAATATGTCCGAAATGACCCTGAAATACGATAACCAGTCCTTCAGCGAAGAATTCGGCGGCAGCTTTACCCAAGACGAGAAATATGAAAACGCCCTGGCCGGTTACAGCGTTAAAAATGCCATTTACTTCTACTCCTACCCCGGCAGCGGCGAAGTGCAGGACACCCTGACGGCCATAGATCCTGAATATTCTCTGCTGACCTTTTCCGACATATATAAGGATGAAAGCGGCCATATGTGGGGCTACTGCGGCTATTATATGCAGCGCAGCGGCTGGGTGTATCTGGACGACCCGGAAAATGCCGAGCTGCCCCGTACTCTTGACCGCACACCACAGCTTGTGCCCGGCAGCGACATTCCTGCCAAAGCCGGATCCGGCGTCAACATGACGCTTATAGCCGTCATATTGATCGCCGTGGCCGTTATAACCGTGGCCGTGGTCATATACATATCTAAAAAGAAAAAGAAGGAAACGCAATGATGTTCACCTGCCCCGTGTGCGGGGAGAGTCTTTAAAAGCACGGCGGTACGCTGGGCTGCGCAAACGGTCACAGCTACGACATCGCGAAACAAGGTTATGTAAACCTGCTCATGTCCAACGCCTCCGGCGGCAAGCGGCACGGAGACGACAAAGCCATGGTGGCGGCCCGCAGCGCCTTTCTTGACGCGGGCTGCTACGACAATTTCAGGGACGGTATCGTTGACGCGGCCCGGGAGTATTTTCCTGCGGGAATGCCTGTACTGGACGCGGGCTGCGGCGAAGGTTTTTACAGCTTTGCCGTTCACAGGGCGCTGGGCGGAGACATGGCCGGTGTGGACATATCAAAGACCGCGCTTATCGCTGCCTCAAAGCGTGGCGGCGGAATGGAACTGGCGGTGGCCGGCGTGAATCGCCTGCCGCTGGCTAACGGGAGCTGCGGCGGCATATTGAATATTTTCGCGCCGACAGACAGCGGCGAGTTTTGGCGGGTGCTGGCTGAAAACGGCATACTGCTGCGGGGCGTACCCGGTGAGCGGCACCTTATGGAGCTTAAAGCTGCGGTTTACGATTCGCCCTACCTCAATCCCAAGCCCGATGCGTTCATTCCCGGCTTTGAGCTTATAGACCGGCGGGCAGTTTCCGGAACTATCCTTCTCCCCTCCCAGACAGATATACAAAACCTATTTATGATGACGCCATACTATTATAAAACCGGCCGCGCCGATCAGGAAAAGCTTGAAAAGCTCAACTCACTTGAGACTTTTGTTGACTTTGAGATCCAGATATATAAAAAACAAAACCTTAGCACTCTCTAAGTCAGAGTGCTAAGGTTTACATTTTATTCATATTTAGTTCATGCTTTTTTAATATTTGTACTGTATTTTTATATACAGAAAGAAACGAAAGATATGAATTCGTTTCCGAAGTAAATATATAATACATAACAAGTATGGAGGTATGAATTATGTTTGAGATTATTCCTTTTGACCATCGTAACCATGTTTGTGCTTACAATCCGTTCCGTGACATGGAGGAAATGGAGCGCAGCTTCTGGAAGGGCGGTCTTGGCGAATTCCGCACCGACGTTTCCGACGACGGCAAGGCCTTCACTGTTGAAGCCGAGCTGCCCGGATTCAAGAAAGAGGATATACATCTGGACATTGACGACGACTGCCTGACCATCAGCGCCGAGCATTCCGAGAACAAGGATGAATCCGACGAGAAGAAAAACTACATCCGCCGCGAGCGTTATTACGGCTCCTTCTCCCGCAGCTTTGACGTTTCCGGCATCGACACCGACGCCATCAAGGCCGAGT
>CAZLIJ010000028.1:0-3983 GCA_964559305.1 uncultured Oscillospiraceae bacterium
CAGTATGCAGCAGGCAAGGGTAAGAATTATCATTATGGTAAGCTGCATTTTATTTCTCTCCGTTCCCGCCGGAAAGGGCGGATCTGGACTTTAGCTTCAGCTCTCCGAAAACGGCGCCCCCAAGAATAAGCGCTGCGCCGATTATCTGCACCCCGCTCATCCTCTCGCCCAGGAAAAGGGCTGAAAACACCACTGCGGACAGGGGGTCGATGTAGCAGCACAAAGCCACGCTCTGCCCCGGCAGGCGCTGCATGGAGGAGAAGTACAGCCAGCAGGCGACGCCGGTGTTCACCACGCCCAAAATGAGCACATAAATAATCTCTTTCCCCACGGGCACAGCGAAGGGAAATTGGCCTTTTATGATAAGGTATACCAGTATCACAAAAAAACCGATGACCAGCTGGGCCAGAGTGGAATCCACACCGTTTATGTCCTTCGTGCGCTTGTTGGCCACTATAAGGGTGGCGTACAGCAGGGCGGCGGCCACGCCGCAGATAACGCCCCGGGTCAGGTTGGCCGAAGCGCCCGCCGTGCCGGTGACACATATCATGCCCCCTGCCACGGCCACAATGGCGCATATCTTGTTCCATGTGAGCTTTTCCTTGAAAAGCACAGGGGAGAGAGCCATGACCAGTATGGGCCCGCAGTAGTACACCAGCGTACCCACGGACACGGAAGCGTAGCGATAAGCTTCAAAAAGCAGCACCCAGTTGGCGCCAAGACATATGCCCGCAATCAGAACAGGCACAAGATCGCCTTTGAACTTTTTCAGCGAAAAGTCCTTTTTTATCAGCACCACGGCCAACAGAAAAACGCTGCCCAGTATGGTGCGGGTCAGCACCACCTGCGCGCTGGTCAGGGCAATATTTGTCACCAGCAGGCCGTTGGTGCCGAAGATCAGCATAGAGGCGATAAATTTTACATACTCTTTTTTGTTGTCCATAGCGCCTCCTGAAAAAATAATATTTCAAACTATACCACAAATTGGAATCAATGTAAATCACCGGCGGGGGCATAATATTTCCGGAGGCGATAAAAATTGAGCGGCAAGAAAAAATCTTCCGGATACCCAACTCCGGAGCAGGACCCCGTTATGGGTATGCCCGGCGGGGGCTTCCCGGATAACCCCAGCCCCGATGCGGACCCCATCATGGGTATTCCTCAGGACAGCTACGACATGGTGAACAAGTACGGCACCTATAATATCCAGCCCACCGCCGATACGGAAAACGCCTTTCCCACTATCGCCCAGGGGCTGCCCCGGGGAAAGAAGACCCAGCACAGAAAATGAGGCGTTTACGCCGCGCGGGCAAGGCCCGCGCCTACATAGTCCCTGACAAAGATCAAAAGACCATCAGCACAGCACTTCGCTGTACGCGCCCAGACAGCGCATAAGGCCGCAGCTGCTTTCAAGATCCCGCAGCAACTTTTCAGCGGCGGGGGCGTACAGGGAGACCTCGGCGTCGAAATAGAACATGAATTCAAATTCTCTGTCCGGCAGGGGACGGCTTTCCAGCTTGCGCACATTTATGCCAAGGGAATTGAACACAGAAAGAGCGTTATACAGTGAACCGGGCTTGTGGGGCAGCGTCATCATCAGGGAAAGCCGGTCCGCGCCGGGATAAACCTGGGGCGTTTTGGCAATACAGATGAAGCGGGTATAGTTGCCGTCCTTGTCCTGCACGCCCTCTTTGAGTATCTCAAGGCCGTAATTTTCCCCGCAGCTGCGGGAGGAGAGGGCGGCGGCGTCAGTCCTGCCGGACTGGGCCAGCATTTTGGCCGCCAGCGCGGTGTTGGCCGCGGGCGTTATTTTTATGTTGCCCATACCGGCCAGAAAGCCAGCGCACTGATCTATGGCCTGGGGGTGGGAGAAGACCTCCTTTATGTCTTCCGGCTTTGTGCCGGGAAGAGCTAAAAGGCAGTGACTCACCCGCATTCTTGCGGAGCGGACTATGGAAAAGCTGTGGCTGAGCATAAGGTCGTACACGGCGTTGACGCTGCCGGCGGCGCTGTTTTCTATTGGCAGCACCCCGTAGCTGCAAAGTCCGGCCTCCACAGCCCGGAACACATGCTCAAAGGAACTGAAAAACATAATGGAGGGGTTTTTGAAAAGGTGCTCGCAGGCGATCTGGGAATAGGCGCCTTCCACGCCCTGACAGGCCACGGCGGCATTTTCGGGGAAAAGGGGCGGGGTTTCCTTAAGCGCCCGGCTCAAAGCGTCCCAGGACTTTGATCTGAGACCGGCGGCTTCGCTGCGGCGGCTTTGGTCGGCGGCGGCCACGGCGCGAAATACGGCGGCGGCGCAGCCGGAAAGACCGTCGCCGGCCTGGGCCGTCACCCGCGAGACCGTCTCCCTGTCCAGCTGGGATCGGGGCCGGGCTGAGCACTGTGAAAGCTCATCGGAGCGCCCGGCCCGGCGGCGCAGCAGCTCCACGATCTGGCTGTCGATGCCCTCAATCTCGTTTTCAAGCGTTTGTTCGTCCATTTCAAAAAACCTCCATAAAAATAAAAAGGACCCGTGGTGAGGCATTCTCACCACGGGTCCTTCTGATGTCGTCCCGGTTGTTTCGGGGTCGGTCAGTCGCAGCAAAAATCGCCTTTACTCTTATGGAAAAATCCAAAAAAGCAAAAGCTGAACTCTATCGCGTTGACTGCGGAAATACGGTTCATATCACGCCTCCGAAAGCTATGTTATACTTATAACGCGGAAAGCGGCTCAAGTCAATGGGCAAACACGGAAAAAATTATATTGTCGGAAAGGCGATTTTTTTACATTTCACCAAAACAGTTTCTGGAATATTTACTGTTGTTTTACTCCCAGAGAGAAAAATCTATGTTATAATACAAAAACAAGATACACATATGCCGCTGCTGCTCTTGATTTGGCGCTTCAGGCCTAACAATATGTCAGCCAGGTTGACCGTATCTTGAATAAAGCACAGCGCGGTCAGCCGGGCTGAATACATGGGAGAACAGCAGATGTCGGATTCGTCACTATATATAATAACGCCGGGAGCTTTAAATATCACGGCGCTCATATTTCTTTTGATAATGGTCTCCAAACGCAGCGCCATGTCGCCGCGCCGGACAAAGGCCTTTTATGCGGCCACGGTGATAACCATTATCACCATAGCTTCGGAGCTTGTCACCACGGTGTTGGTGGGCCCGGGTAAGGGATACGCGGGGCTGAACAGGGTGTGCAACGCCCTGGGCTTTTCTCTGTCGGTTTTCCTGCCCTATGTTTTTGTGGAGATGTTCGATGAAAAATACATCTCCTGGCACTCGCTGGCATACATTATCCCCTCCATAGTAACGGTGCTCTGCGCTCTGTCCATCTGGCAGGGCCTGATATTTTCCGTTTCCGACCAGAACGAATACTCCCGGGGGCCGCTGTTCGGCGTGTATATAACGGCCTATGTGATAGGCTTTGTTCTGATTTTGATATCCAATATCATTCAGAGCAGAAGCCTGCGCAAAGGTGACTGGCACTTCCTTTCGCTGCTGTATGTTTTCCTCATCTCCGGCACCAGCGTGCAGGTTTTGCACCCGGGGGTGCTTACCACATGGCACACCGTCACCATTGTGCTGGTGGTGTACTATATCTTCCAGTGCGAGATTCAGTTCCGCATAGACCAGGTAACAGGACTTTTAAACCGCCAGGCCTTTACAAAAAGGATGGAGGAGCTGAGTAAAAGCAAAAAAGCCGGCGTTGTGCTGATGGATATCGACTTTTTCAAAAATGTCAACGACAAATACGGCCACGCCATGGGCGACATCTGTCTGCACACCATGGGCGAGATAATAAAGGAGAGCTTTGGGCAGTACGGCCAGTGCTTCAGAATAGGCGGGGATGAATTCTGCGTTCTTTTTCCGGAAGAAAACTGCCGGCACATTGAAGAACGCATTAATGACGCCATGGCGCGGATCATCGCTGCCAGGAGCAAAAACCCGGCCCTCCCGCTGATATCCTACGGCTACTCGGT
>CAZLIJ010000028.1:3993-6487 GCA_964559305.1 uncultured Oscillospiraceae bacterium
GCGCGACTCCGGCAAAATCATTAACGACAGCTTCAGCGAAGCTGACAGAGAGATGTACCGCTGCAAACGGAAAAGGAACCCTGTAAAAGCCGTTTTGAATTGATAAAATCCCCGCTCATTTCATTATGAGCGAGGATTTTTTTGCTTAGATGTTTATCACCACATACCAATGACGTGCTGCATCAAAAGGGAAACTCCGGCGATACATACCCAGCAGCAAAAGCCCATAAGGATAGGCTTGCCGCCGGACTTGACCAGCTTTACTATGTCGGTGTTCAGACCTATGGCCGCCATGGCCATAACGATGAAGAATTTGCTCAGCTGCTTCAAAACGCCGAAAAGCTGATTAACAAAGTCCAGCGCGCCGCCGGTGAACACCGAGGTGGCCACGGTGGTTATGACGGAAGCCAGCACAAAGTAAAGAATAAACATTGGGAACACGGATTTGAGACTCACCCCGGCGCCGCTTTCCAAACCCGCTTTGCGCTCCCTGCGCATACGCATGAAGGCCAGCACCAGCGTGATGGGTATAATAGCCAGCGTGCGGGTGAGCTTGACGATGGTGGCGTATTCCAGCACCGCGCCGTTGGTGCCGTGGAGCGTGTCCCAGGTGGAGGCCGCCGCGGTGACGGAGGAGGTATCGTTGACGGCGGTGCCGGCGAACAGGCCGAAGCCCTCGTTGGAAAGCCCCAGAGCCCCGCCCAGAGTGGGGAATATAAGAGCGGCGATGACGTTGAAAAGGAATATGACGGAGATGGACTGGGCGATCTCCTCGTCGTCAGCGCCGATAACGGGGGCGGTGGCGGCAATGGCGCTGCCGCCGCAGATGGAGGAGCCCACGCCCACCAGCGTGGATATTTTGGACGGAACGCGCAGCAGCTTGTGCATAAGCCACGCAACGATAAGGGAGGTGGCTATGGTGGAAATGATGACAGGCAGGGAGGTGGCGCCCACCTTGCCGATGGTGGCCAGATTAAGCCCGAAGCCCAAAAGCACAACGGCGGTCTGCAATATTTTCTTTGAAGTAAAGGACACGCCGGGCTTGAATGGGGCCTGATCCTTTATTATAAGCGCCAGGATCATGCCCGTCAGTATGGCGATGACCGGCGCGCCCACGACCTCAAGAACCTTGAAGGCCTTCACCAGATACCAGGACGGCAGAGCGATGGCAAGGCACAGCAATATGCCTTTCCAATTCTTTTTGATAAAATTCATCTTTCCCTCTCAAAATTCGTAATAGAACTAAGATAACACCGGAAAGCATATTTTACAATGGAAAAGCCCGCCGATTTTTACCGGCGGGCTTTACAGTAGATTTAGATATTATTACCGTTTGTTGGACTTTCTCCAGATGCGCTGCTCCTGAGCGGCTTTTATAAGCTCCTCCCGGAAGTCCGGGTGGGAAAGACCTATGAGCGCTTCCGCCCGCTGCCAGGTGGGCAGGCCGGCGAGGTTTGCCACGCCGTATTCCGTGACCATATATGGGGCCTGGGTGCGGGGTGTGGTGATGATGTCGCCCTGGGTGAATTTGGGCAGGATGCGGGAGTGAACGATGCCGGCTTTATCGGTAAAGGAGGAGCTCATGGCCAAAAAGGCCAGACCGTTTTTGGCTCTGAACGCGCCGGTGACAAAATCCAGCTGGCCGCCGGTGCCGCTTATCTGCCTTGTGCCGGCGGATTCCGAGCAGACCTGCCCGTAAAGGTCGGCGGCGATGCAGCTGTTGATGGATACGAAATTATCCAGCTGGCCGACGACAGAGGGGTCGTTTACAAAGCTCATGGGCGCGGACACGATGCCGATGTTGCGGTCAAGAAAATCGTAAAGCTCCCGGGAGCCGTTGCAGATGGAGAACACGCCCTTGCCTGTCAGAAGCTCCTTTTTGCGGTTGGTGATCTTTCCGGCCTCGTAAAGCTTCAGATACCCGTCGGACATAAGCTCTGTGTGCATACCCAGATCCTTAAGCTCCGAGTCCGCGATGAGGGAGCCCAGTGAATTGGGCATACCGCCAATACCCAGCTGAAGGGTGATCCCGTCCCTTAAATAGGGGAAAATATTCTGGGCAATGGTCTTGTCGATGTCGGTGGCGGCGGGGGCGGAGACAGTGGATATGGGCTGGGAATTTTCCACCACAAGATCCGCGTCCGCTATGTTGATATGGTCGTGCTCCGTGCCGAAAACAAAGGGCATTGTGGGATTCACTTCAAGGACGATGTGCTTTGCGGAGCTGAGCATCTCCTGCATACAGCAGTTGGTTAGACCGAAAGAGAAATTGCCGTGGCTGTCCATGGGGGAGACAGTTATCATGGCCACGTCCACCGGGGCCAGACCCTTGGTGTAATATGCCCCGCAGTTGCGGAACAGCATGGGGCTGTGGTAGGCCATGCCCTTGTCAAGATACTTGCGGTCAATGCCCGAGCAGTGCCAAAGATTGTAGGTAAAGGCCGTCTGCTCCGGATCCTGCTCGACTATCTGAACAGGGCGCATGGATATGGCG
>CAZLIJ010000028.1:6497-11511 GCA_964559305.1 uncultured Oscillospiraceae bacterium
GTTTTTTCTGCCGGCCAGAGCTTCGTCCAGCGCCGTGGGAAAAGAACAGGTCTGACTGTAATCCACCCAGTCGCCGCTTTTCACGATCTTCACGGCCTGCTCAGCCGTGCGGAGCTTCTCAGTGTATTGCTGCATGTAATCCATGGCGTGCCTCCTGATTTTGAATTATTAAGGTATTATAGCACGGAGAAAAACCATAATGCAATCACACGCTTTAAGGCGAAAAAGAGAGGCAAAGCTCTGCCGCGGGCCGTCCGTTACATTGCCCTTTTGGAAATACTGTGGTACAATCCGAAATATCCTTATTTTCCGTGACCGCCGTGTCCACCGTGCTGCGCCATGCCGCCTGAGGAATTGCTCTGGGCGCTCTGGGACACAGTAAGACTGCCGGAGGTGACAGAGCCCTGAAGGGCGTCCGCCACGGCGTTGATGAGCCCAGAGGAGGAATAGGTGGCGCCGGAAACGGCGTCCACGTCAAGGGACTGGGAATCGGTTATATCTGTCAATACGCTCTGAGCCTGGGAGAAAAACTGGGGCGTGTCGGACTGACTGACAACGGCGATGTCGGTGACTTTGCCGCCGGATACGGTGACGGACACGGTGATATCGCCCTTGTAGCCGGAGGCTGTGCCCTCATAGCTGCCGTCGGCAAGCTGGGCCCCGGAGAAGCTCACGGAGGAAAGAGGATCATCGGTCTGGGTGACGGTTTCTTCCCCGGCGGAGCTGCCGCTGTCCGGGGAGAGCGCGTCAAAAATAGTCACGCCGGTGTTGACCACATGCAGCACTATAACCGCCAACAGCAGCACAGTCAGCAGCCGGTGAACCGGCATCCAGTGCTTTTTGAGCTTTTTCCGCAGCAGATAGCTCAAGGCGAGAAGCACTCCCAGCCCCAGCGCGGCGCTTCCCCAGTTGAGGGTAAAAAGCACCGGCGCGAGCTGAAAATCCGCCAGAGTGGCCCCGGACGGATTGCCGGCGAGCAGGCCGTGGACAAGCCCGCATGAAAGCATAAGCCACCCGAAGGGGATATGGCATTTTGAGAAGAAGCGGTTTAAGCCCCGGAGACCGCTTATACGCGCGATATACTTCACCGAGGCCAGCACGGTAAAGACCGCGGTCATCCAGGCCAAGATAATACTTATCAGCATAAAAGCCTCCTGAAACAGGTTTTTTGTCAGGTGCATTATATCGGCCAAACTTAAAAATTTCCTGAAAATTAATCGGAGATGTTGAAAAAATGAAAAACGGAGAAAAAGAAAACAAAGGCCTCAGGTGGCGGAATAGAACCCTTAACAAAGCTATACAGATGGAATTGCGGGAGCACAAAAGCTCATTTATCGTGTTTTCCGTACTGCGGCTATTAGTGATAGTGGCACTGGTGCGCCAGATACTGCTGAGAAACTACGAAAGCTCTTATATGTGCCTGCTGACGCTGCTGCTGCTGTATGTGCCCAGCTGGCTGCAGGTGAAGCTGAAAATAGAGCTGCCGCCCAAGCTGGAGATAACCGTATTGTGCTTCATTTTTGCAGCGGAGATACTGGGCGAGGTCAACGCCTTTTTCATAGTCATACCTTTTTGGGATATGATACTCCACACGCTCAACGGCTTTTTGGCCGCGGCGGTGGGCTTTTCACTGGTGGCGCTGCTCAACAACAACGACGAGCTGACCTTTGACCTGTCGCCCTTTTATATGGCGCTGGTGGCCTTTTGCTTTTCCATGACCATCGGCGTGCTGTGGGAGTTTTTCGAGTTCGGCGTAGACCAGCTGTTCCACACGGATATGCAGAAGGATACCATCGTGAACGCCATATATACCGTGACCCTTGACCCCACCAACAGCAACAAGGTCGTGGCTGTGCGGGGCATCCACGATGTGGCTGTGAACGGAGAGAGCCTGGGGCTGGACGGATATCTGGATATCGGCCTTATAGACACCATGCAGGATCTTTTCGTCAATTTTATCGGCGCCGTGGTATTTTCCGTGGCCGGATTTTTCTATTCAAAGAGCAAGGGCAAAACCAAAACCGCTGCCGCGGGCTTTGTGCCCAGCCGTAAAAGCGAGGACCGGGATTTCCTCCGTCAGGCCAGAGAGGGCGGGGAGAATACGCCGGCTGAGCCTTCAGCGCCGGAAGATGAGCACGATACGAAATACTATAAATAACAACATGACCCCGCCGGATTATCCGGCGGGGTCATGTTGTTTAGAAGATGAAGTTAGGCCTGACGGCGCCTGATTATTTTCCAACACAAAAGCGGGAGAAGATCCGGTTAGTGACGTCCTCACCCACATTTTTTCCGGTGAGAGAGCCCAAAGCGGCCATGGCCTCCTCGGTCTCGGTCAAAACGGCGTCGGGGGTTACGCCCTCATCCATGGCGTTTTGGGCCGCCTGCAATGATTCCAGCGCCCGGGACACAGCGTCCGCCTGACGGGCGTTGGTCAGAATCTCACCGGCGGGAACGGCGGGCAGGGGGAACATATCCCCCACAGCTTTTTCAAGCTCACCGAGGCCCTCGCCGGTAAGGGAGCTGACGGTTACAAAGGGCACGCCCGCCGGGGGCTGAAAGCCGCCGGCGCTGCCCAGATCTTTTTTTGAGATTACCACAAGGCATTTGGGCGCGGTCATAGCCTCGCTGACGATCTTTTCATCCTCCGATGAGGCGACGGCGCTGCCGTCCACCACGGCTATGGCAAGCTGGGCGTCCTTAAGCGCCTTCATGCTCCGCTCCACGCTCAGCGTTTCAATGGCGTCGTCGGCACAGCAGATGCCCGCCGTGTCTATGAGCCGCAGAGTGACGCCGCCCAGCCGGACTTTTTCTTCTATCGTGTCCCGGGTGGTGCCGGGAATGTCGGTCACTATGGCCCGGTCATAGCCCAGAAGCGCGTTCATAAGAGAGCTTTTGCCGGCGTTGGGTCTGCCCACGATGACGGCGGGCACGCCGTCCCGCATCACCCGTCCACGGGAAAAGGAGTCCAGCAGACACTTGAGCTGACCGGCGGCATCTGAAAACACGGCCTTGTATTTTTCAAGGGTAAAGTCCTCAATATCCTCGTCGGGATAGTCCAGCACAGCATGGTAATGGGCGCATATGTCGGTGAGAGCGGAGTATATGGCGTCGGCTTTTTTCTGAATGGCGCCCCCCAGCTGACCGGCGGCGTTTTTGGCGGCCTCGGCGGATTCCGCGTCTATAATATCCGCCACGGCCTCGGCGCTGGTGAGATCCATGCGCCCGTTCAAAAAGGCCCGCCTGGTGAACTCCCCGGGGCCGGCCTGCCGGGCGCCCATGGCGAAAAGGGCCTCCAGCACCTGCCGCAGCACAACAGGGGAGCCGTGGCACTGAAATTCCGCGGTGTCCTCGCCGGTGTAGCTGCCCGGCCCCCGGCTGACAGTGCACAGGCACCAGTCAATTACCCGGCCGTCAAAGTCGGCAAGGCTGCCGTACACCAGCTTCCTGTCGGGATATGTGGACATGGCCTTGCCGGAGGAGGGGCGAAAGAGGGCCCCGGCCAGCTCTATGGCCCGGGGGCCGGAAACGCGCACTATGCCGATGGCACAGACCGTCTGGCCGGTGGCCACAGCCGCTATTGTATCTGACATCTGATCACAGCCTTTGCAAATTAGTCAAAAAAGAGGCCGGCTTAAGCCGGCCTCATGAAATTATACTGTCAGCCCAGAGTGACGGACTGGCGCAGGGAGGAATCCATCATGCGAGCCGTTATGGCGGCCACTTCGCTGCGCTTGATGCTGTCCGCGGGGTTAAATTTGTGGGTGGAATCACCGGTGAGTATGCCCGCCCGGTAGAAAGCGTATATCTCGTCCCCATAGTCGGCGGAAAGCTTCACGTCGGGGATGGAATTATCCTTCACGCTGT
Organism: uncultured Oscillospiraceae bacterium; assembly: GCA_964559305.1. GTDB lineage: Bacteria > Bacillota > Clostridia > Oscillospirales > Oscillospiraceae > UBA2922. The sequence continues at coordinate 10,365 of CAZLIJ010000028.1, forward strand.
TTATCTCCGCATACTGGGACTGGGGCAGAGCGCCGTAGAAAATGTGAGCAAATTCGCTTCTTGTGACGGGGGCATTATATTCCTTGGTGGATTTGCCGGCATAGCCGCCGTCGATAATGCCTTCCGATACGGCGTATTTCACATAGCTCATGTACCAGATATCCTTGTCGTTGGTCAGCGTGACCTTTTTGTCGGTATAAAGCTGGTGCATACAGGCCGCAAGCTTGATGGACTGAGCCAGCGTCAGCGTGGCGTAGGGGGAGTAGGTGACAGCAGTGGTGCCGTCTATAAGTCCTGTCTCCACTGAGCTTGCCACATATTCGTAAAACCAGTCGGAGGTTTTTACATCCTTGAAAGCCAGCGGCTTAAGCTCGCCGGAAACGGCGGCGGCGCCGGAGGTGATGAACGCGGCCTTGCCTGTGACTGTGACCGCGGCAGAGCCGCCGGTGCACACGATATACCGGTGGTTGGCGGTCAGGGGGCCGTTTTTGGCGGCGGCACCGGCGGTAACGTCTGATACCGTGCCGGAGCCCACGCTGATATCAGCCTGGCCGGAGAGCATGGTCAGACAAGCCCCCTCACCCAAAGTGACTGAGCCGCCCTTTGCAACGGTGCTGCGGGCGGTATTGTCCGCTGCGGCGTCGGCTTTTTTGGCCGCCGACATGGCGACGTCATATACCGGGCGCAGTTTGGATTCAATAGGGGTGGAGGCGTTTTTAATTATCTGCTGACTGTATTCGCCGTCCACATAGCTTTTGGAAACCAGCGGATCGTCTGAAGATCCGGCGGCGGATTTGGTGGCGGCGTATACTGTTATACCGATGGCCAGTGCCAGAGCAATGGCGATGATTGCTATTAGTACAGGTTTTTTCAAGCTGCCCTCCAAAATTCGGGGGATGCGGTCACATCCTGTTCAGGCGGTTCTGACGTGCGGTCTCTTCGTTGATGTTGTCGGAAACGTAGTAGCTCAAAGACAGCAGACTGTCCGAAAAATGCATATTCTCCACCAGTATGGGGCTGTTGGGCTCTGTCAGCTCCACGTTTGTGAAGTTCCAGATGGCGCCTATGCCGCAGGAGGTCAGTTTTTCCGTGACCTTGATGGCCACGCCCTTGGGTACGCACAGCACGGCCACGTCGATGTGGTTCT
>CAZLIJ010000029.1:0-11453 GCA_964559305.1 uncultured Oscillospiraceae bacterium
CATATCCAGCCGGTCGGCGCTGCGGGCGTCCCACAGCCGCAGGGTATTGACGGTCTTGCCGCCGTAGCCCGAGATGAGCATATCCCTTGGCACGGCGGTGACGGCGGTGTAGCCGGTGTATTCCGCCCGGTAATGGCCAAAGCTGTCCCAATGGGGGGACACCTGCCCGCCGAAGCGCACCTCCACGGCCTCGTCATAGCGGGGCACAAGCCAACTCTCCGCCGCGGTGCGCCAGTCGTCGGCGGTTTCGGTCTGCTTGCCGTCCACGATCTTCTGCCGGAACATACCCAGCTCGTAGCATATGGAGTAGCCCGTGGCGGGAATGCCCAGCGTGGCCATGGAATCCATATAGCAGGCGGCCAGCCTGCCCAGACCGCCGTTGCCCAGCCCCGCGTCCGGCTCCGCTTCAAAAATATCGGCGGCGTTTCTCCCCAGATCGGCCAGCGCCCCGGAAAGGGCGTCTCCCAGACCCAGATTGAAGGCGTTTTTCATAAGGCTGCGGCCCATGAGAAATTCCATGGACAGGTAGTGGACTTCTTTCTCCGGGTTCCGGGTCTCCTCCACGGCCAGCGTGCGGGACATGATCTCCCGTATCACCATGGCCGAAGCCTGAAACACCTGATCGTCGGTGGCGGTTTCGCTGGTTATGCCGAAATGGGCGCACAGCTTATCTTCTATTGCCGAGCGCATCTCGGCCCGGGATATCTCGCTTGTCATTGTATATATAGCCTTTCTGCTCAGATTTTACTGCTTTTGGGCACCACGATGGGCAGCCTGGGGCTGCCGGTGAGAGTGATGAAGGGCGAAAGCCGGGCATATTTGTCCGCCACCACATATCTCAGGTGGGCGCCCTCGCGGATTATGCCGTCCCGCATTACTATGCAGTGATCCAGTCTGGCGCCGGCCTCCACACGAACGCCGGAAAACAGAATGGAGCTTTCGATCTCACCTTCTATAATGCAGCCGTCCGCCACAAGGGAATTTCCCGATTTGGCCTTCTCACCGTAGTAGGTGCTGACCTCCTCGTGATTTTTGGTGCTCACAGGCCGGTCGGCGGGGAATATGGAGGCGCGTTTTTCTCTGTCCAGCATGTCCATGTTGGCCTGGAAATAGCCTGCGGCGGTGGTTATGACGGAGCAGTAGCCGGTGTGGGTGAATATGTTTATCCTGCCGCCGGACTCAAGATATCCGGCGATGGCGTCCCGGTGAAAATGGCGGCGGTTTTCCACGGCGCAGGAGTCCATCATTTTCAGCAGAAGCTCCTTGTCGATGATGTACGCCTCCAGCGATGCCGCGCCCTCCCCCGTGCTGCCGATAAGCAGCTTTGAAGCACCGCTGCCATCGTCTCCAGAATAGCGGCAGCGTATGCCCGGAATGTGTCCCGGCACACATATAGCGGTGATTTTCGCGCCGGAGTCCACATGGCTTTTGATGGCCGCGCCTAAATCCAGATTGGCGGCCAGATATCCGTGCATCATCACGATGTTCTTTTGCGGAATATCCCGGATGTAGGTGGAAACGGCGTTTAGGGCCTCGATGGTGCCGTTATATTCGCCGGTGTGGTATTCCGGCAGATCGAAGGGCGGCAGCATACGCAGTCCCCCGTGGCGGCGGCTCATATCCCAGTCCTTGCCGCTGCCCAGATGATCCAGCAGCGACTGGTAATCCCGCTGCATTATAACGCCCACGTCGTGTATGCCGGCGTTTTCCATGCTGGAAAGGGCGAAGTCGATGAGCCTGTACCGGCCGCAGAAGGGCAGGGAGGACGCGGTGCGTGTGCGCACAAGCTCCCCCAGCTCGGGTGAAGCGCTGTACGCAAATATTATTCCGTGAAAATCAGGCATTTTTGGCCGCCTCCTCGCTTGTGTATATCATGGCTCCCGCGCCGATTTTGGCGCCGGGGGCCACCACGATTCCCGGCCCGCAGGTGGCCACGCCCCATTCATCGGTGCCGTCCGGCGGAGCGCCCACCCGGGCGCCGGCGCCCACCACGGTGTTTTCGCCGATTATAGCGTATTCCACCCGGGCATTTTCTTCCACTCTTGCTCCGGGCATCAGCACACTGTATAAAACCTCGGCCCCCGGAGCCACGGCAGCAGAGCTGGAGAGCACGGAGTTTTCCACACGCCCGTCGATGACGCAGCCCTCCGTGACGATGGAGTGCACCACCTCGGCCTTCTCGCCGGTGTAGTGGGGCGGGCTGGGCGCCCAGTTGGACATTATTGGCCAGCTGGGGTCGTAGAGATTGATGAGCGTGGTGGACAGCATATCCATGTTGGCGTCCCACAGGCTTGTGATGGTGCCCACGTCCCGCCAGTAGCCGGAAAAGCGGTAGGGCCAGAGCTTTTCGCCGTTTGAAAGCATTTTGGGTATAATATTTTTGCCGAAATCCTTGGAGGAAGCGGGGTCGGCCTCGTCCTCGATAAGGTATTTTTTCAGCTTTTTCCAGTTGAAGATGTATATGCCCATGGAGGCAAGGTCGCTTTTGGGATTTTGGGGTTTTTCCTCGAATTCCGAGATGTACCCGTCGCCGCCGATATTCATAATGCCGAAGCGTGGGGCTTCGTCCATGGACACCTGCAGCACGGATATGGTGCAGGCCGCGCCGGAATCCATATGCTCTTTGAGCATATGGGAATAGTCCATTTTATATATGTGGTCGCCGGAGAGGATGAGGACGTTGTCCGGGTCGTACATCTCGATAAAGCCCATGTTCTGATATATGGCGTTGGCCGTGCCGGAAAACCAGGAGCCCTTTTCCCCGGCGGACTGATATGGGGGCAGAATGAATACGCCGCCGCCGGCGGTGTCCATATCCCAGGCCTGACCGCTGCCGATGTAGGAATTCAATTGCAGCGGGCGGTACTGGGTCAGCACGCCCACGGTGTCTATGCCGGAGTTGGCGCAGTTTGAAAGCGGAAAGTCGATTATGCGGTATTTGCCGCCGAAGGGTATGTTTGGCTTGGCCACGTTCTGGGTCAGGGCGTAAAGTCTGGAGCCCTGTCCGCCGGCCAGCAGCATGGCCACACAGCTTTTTTTCATCCTGTTGCCTCCTTGTGAATATTTTTTTGACGGCGGCAGCTGCCGCCGTCAAAAAACGAATTAATTGAACTTGTTCATGGCCCGGTCCGGGCCTTCAAGGATATAGCACTCCACGGCCCCGGCGGCCCGCTTCACGGCCTCGGCCATGTCTTTGGCGTCCTGACCGTGAAAGCCGCCCAGCACCCAGTCGGCCATGTCGTAATCAGGCCGGGGCGGCGCGCCCACACCAAGACGGATGCGGGGAAAAGCGTCGGTACCCAGGGAAGCGATGATGCTTTTAAGGCCGTTGTGCCCGCCGGCAGAGCCGGATTTTCTTATGCGCAGCCTGCCGATGGGCAGGGCGATCTCGTCGGACACCACAATACAGCGCTCCGGGGGCAGCTTATAATAGCGCACGGCCTGAATAACGGCTTCGCCAGAGAGATTCATATAGGTCTGGGGCTTCATCAGCATGACTTTTTCGCCGCCCACCCGGCATATGCCGGTGAGAGCCTTGAAGCGTATTTTGTTGATGTCCGCGCCGAATTTTTCGGCGCAGGCGTCGCCGGTCATGAAGCCCGCGTTGTGCCGGGTGCCGGTATATTTTGTCCCCGGATTACCCAGAAACACAACAAGCCATGATACGCCGCCGGCGGAGCGAAAAATGTCAAACATCATCTGACGGATTATTCAAAGAGGTTGGAAATGGATATCTCCTCATAGATGCGGTCGATGGCGTCTGCAAATACGGGAGCCACGGAGAGATATTTTATCTTGCCGCATTTGGGCTTGTCCTCGGGATAGGGAATGGTGTCCAGCAGCAGCAGCTCCTTGATGCAGCTGTTTTCCACTCTTTCGATGGCGGGACCGGAGAGAACGCCGTGGCTGGCGCAGGCATAGACCTCGGTGGCGCCGCCTATCTCCAAAATAGCCTGGGCCGCGCCGCAAAGGGAGCCGCCGGTGTCCACCATATCGTCCAGCAGAATGCACCTTTTGCCTTCCACATTGCCGATGATGTTCATGACCTCGGAGTGGTTGGCCTTTTCACGGCGCTTGTCCACAATGGCCATGTTCACGCCCAGCTTCATGGAGAAAGCTCTTGCCCGGGCAGTGCTGCCCACGTCGGGGGAGACAACCATTATGTCCTCGTTGCCCTTGCCGAACTCACGGATATAATATTTTGCAAAAAGCGGAGCGCCCATAAGGTTGTCCACTGGAATGTCGAAAAAGCCCTGAATCTGGGCGGCGTGGAGATCCATTGTAAGGACTCTGTCAGCTCCGGCGGCGGTGATAAGGTTTGCCACCAGCTTTGCGGAAATGGGATCACGGCTTTTGGCCTTGCGGTCCTGACGGGCATAACCGAAATAAGGAATGACGGCGGTGATACGCCCGGCGGAAGCTCTGCGCATGGCGTCGGTCATGACCAGCAGCTCCATCAGGTTGTCGTTTACCGGCTTGCAGGTGGACTGCACGATAAAAACGTCGCAGCCGCGCACCGGCTCGTGTACGGAGATAGAGCACTCGCCGTCGGCGAAATGGGAAACGGTGGCTCCGCCAAGGGCCTTGTTCAGATGGGCGCATATCTCATCCGCGAGGGTGGGGTTTGAGTTGCCGGTAAATACCTTGATCTCTTTGCCGTGTGAAATCATCTTTCTTTTCCTCTCTTTTTAACCGGCCTGACACCGACCGGGTTGATATTTCGAAACAATTATAGCAAAGCGTAGCTAAAAATAAAAGGCCATTATTTACAATTTGAAATTTTTTGTATATAATACCTTAGTTATATAATTCGAAGACCCAATTTTTGAATGAAAGATGTTGAAATAATGCCGGCACTACAATTTGAAGAATACAAAATAAAGCTTAACAATCTACGCCCCACCATGGATGTGGTGGAAAAGGCGCTGAATCTTGACGCCGCCGCCAAGGAGATAGAGGAGCTGGATGCCGCCAGCGAGCGGCCGGATTTCTGGAACGACGTGGAGAATTCCCAGAGAGTTCAGAAGCGCCTGAAGAACCTGAAGGCAAAAACAGATACCTTTAACGCTCTGAGCAGCTCAATGGAGGATCTCATCGCCCTGTGCGATATGGCCATCGAGGAGGACGACGACAATATGCTGCCCGAGCTGGAATCCGAATTTGCAAAATTCACTTCCCAGCTGGAGACCGTTCGTCTCAGCACCCTGCTCACCGGCGCCTATGACGCCAACAACGCCATTTTGACCTTCCACGCCGGGGCCGGCGGAACCGAGGCTCAGGACTGGACCCAGATGCTCTACCGTATGTATAATATGTGGGCTGAGCGCCACGGCTACACCGTGAAGCTGCTGGACTATCTGGACGGGGACGACGCAGGCATCAAAAGCGCCACCATCATGATAGAGGGCGAGAATGCCTACGGCTATCTGCGCTCCGAAAACGGCATACACAGGCTTGTCCGGGTATCCCCCTTTGACGGGGCGGGTCGGCGCCACACCTCTTTTTCCGCGGTGGAGGTCATGCCCGAGATCACCGAGGACAGCGACATCGAGCTCAGGGACGACGAAATCAAAATGGACGTGTTCCGCTCCTCCGGCGCCGGCGGACAGAAGGTCAACAAGACCTCCTCGGCGGTGCGTCTGACCCATATCCCCACCGGTATTGTGGTGTCCTCACAGGTGGAGCGCAGCCACTTCCAAAACCTTGAAAACTGCAAAAATATGCTCCGGGCCCGACTGGCGGAAATAAAAGAGCGGGAGCATCTGGAAAAGATAAGCGACATCAAGGGCGTACAGATGAAGATCGAATGGGGCAGCCAGATACGTTCCTATATTTTCATGCCCTACCAGCTGGTGAAGGATCACCGCACCGACTATGAGGACGGCAACATCGACAACGTGATGAACGGCGATCTTGACGGCTTTATCAACGCTTACCTCACCATGAACGCGGAAAAATAAAGGAAAAAGAAAAAAAGACCGCCCTAAGCGGTCTTTTTTCAGCGATCATCTGTCGCTGGGACCGGGATCAAAATTCCCGTAGATAAGATCGTCAACATCCGTGCCCATATCCCTCGCCTCCATTTATTTTTTTATCAATACTTACAGTATATGCGGCCCGAATGGGAAACTTGACTTAAAACGTACAATTAATAATTTAGTCTTGAAACAAAATGGGCAATGAGATATAATGTCATGGCTTATTGATAAGTTTAACTATAACAATTTGAAAAGGATGAATGCCAATGAGCGCGTCAAGCGACAGAAGAAAGCGCCAGGAGGCCATCGCCTCCGGCCTGGACAAAAAGACCAATGCCTCCCTTGAGGAACAGAAGAAGCAGAGAAAGAGCAAGTTCAACTGGATATTCGGAAGTATCGTGGTCGCACTGCTCATTGCCGCCATACTCATCCTCAATTCCAATCTTTTCTACACACGCACCACCGCCGTGCAGGTTGGGGACAAGAGCTATACCACGGCTCAGTTCAACTACTACTACAAGACACAGTACTATAACTTCATGCAGCAGTACGGCTCCTATGCCTCCTACTTCGGCCTTGATACCGATCAGCCGCTGAAGAGTCAGACCTGCAACATGATGGAAGACGGCGGCACCTGGTATGACTACTTCAAGCAGAGCGCCCTGAACATGATGGCTCAGGTCACGGCGCTTTCCGAATATGCCAACAAAAACGGCATAAAGCTGGAGGAGTCCGACACTGCCGAGATCGACAGCGAAATGAGCCAGCTGGCGGAAAATGCTGTCACCAACAAGTATTCCTCCACAAAGAACTACCTTTCCGCCCTGTTCGGAAGGGGCTGCACCGAAGAAGTCGTGCGGGCAGAGATGGAGCGCAGCGCCCTTGCCACCAAGGCATACAACACCGTGCGCGACTCCTATACCTTCACCGACGCCGAGCTGGAGAAGGAATATCAGGACAACAAGGATTCCTTCGATCTTTTCAGCTTTGACTATTATCTTGTAGCGGCCGAGAAGGTCGCGTCGGACAAGACCACGGCCACCGATACCACCGGCACGGATACCGACACCGCTGATAATTCCGCAGTCACTGCCGAGACTATGGCCGCTGCCAAGGCCACTGCCGACAAAATAGCCGCCGCTGCCAAGACCGGCGACTTTACCAAGGCTGTGTCCGACCAGGTGGCTGACGCCACCCCCACCGCCCAGACCGACGTATCCGGCTCCAATATAGCCAGCGATTATGCCGAATGGATCAAATCCGCCGACCGCCACGCCGGCGATGTCACGGTCGTGGAATCCGCCGACAACGGCTACTATGTGGTCAAGTATAATGGCCGCAGCGACAACCACTACCAGCTGGCTGAGGCTCGCCATATCCTGATAAAGGCCGCAGCCGATGACGACGGCAAATACACCGACGAGGCCAAGGCCGAAGCCAAGGCCAAGCTCCAGGAGATATACGACGAGTGGCTCAAGGGCGACAAGACCGAAAAGAGCTTTGCCGCGCTGGCTGAGAAATACTCCGAGGACTCCGGCTCCAACACCAACGGCGGGCTTTATGACGAGATCTACAAGGGCCAGACCGTGGATGAGTTCGATAAGTTCTGCTTCGCCGAGGGCCGCAAGCCCGGCGACACCGCCATTGTATACGGCGAGACCAGCGAGTATGCCGGCTATCATCTGGTGTATTATGTGGGCCTGAACGACGAGCTTTACAGCAGCTATCTTGCCAAAAATCAGCTTGTCAGCGATAAGCTGAACGCATGGCAGACCGAGCTTTTCAAAAACTACACCACTACCACCAAGTTCCCGCTGCGCTTTGCCAACGCGTCATAAGACGAGAAGAATCAAACTGCAAGCCGCCCCTTTTGGGGCGGCTTTTTTGAAAAGGAGACAGGATGGACGAGGAAAGGACTCTGCGGGCGCGGATGCTGCTGGGCGACGAAGCCGCGGAAAAACTCAAAAACAGCCATGTGGCGGTGTTCGGACTGGGGGGCGTGGGCTCCTGGTGCGCCGAGGCGCTGGCTCGCTGCGGCGTGGGGAAGCTCACCCTTGTGGATTCCGACAGCGTGGCTGTATCCAATATAAACCGCCAGATATGCGCTCTGGGCTCCACCGTGGGAAAAAGCAAGGCGCAGGTGATGGCCGAAAGAGTGCGGGACATCAATCCGGATATTGAGGCAATACCTGTGCAGGGCCTTTATGACGCCGAGCACCGGGAGGAGTTTTTCGGCGCCTATGACTATATAGCGGACTGCATCGACCTTGTCAGCTGCAAGGTGGATCTTATACGCTCAGCCATGGACAGGGGAATACCCGTCATATCCGCTCTGGGCACGGGAAACAAACAGGACGCGGAAAAGCTGACCGTGTGCGACATATCCAAAACCAGCGGCTGCCCGCTGGCCCGGGTGGTGCGCAAGGAGCTGAGAAAGCTGGGCATAGAGCACCATACGGTGGTGTTCAGCCCCGAGGAGCCGCTGCCCGCCCGGCAGTACGAAACGCCCCCTCCGGGACGGCGCAGCGTGCCCGGCTCACTGGTGTGGGTGCCGGCCACGGCGGGACTGCTGATGTGCCGGCACATAGTGCTGACCATTACGGAAAAAGGATAATTTGGGCGATGAATACGGGCCGGTGAGACTTCTCACCGGCCCGCCAGTTTGTCAAAAATCTGAAAAAAGTAACCACGGACTAAAGCCCGCGGGGGAGTGTGAGGGGGCGGCAGCCCGCCTCATTTCAGATAAATAGCCGCCGTAAACGCTGATATATCAGCGTTTACGGTGAGCGGAGCGAAGTTTTTCGCGAGATAGCGCTTTCGCAAAAAACTCGGCGTTTTGAGTTTGTCAAAAAAACCAAGGGCTTTTTTGACAAACTCACGGCCGGTGAGCATATTGCTCACCGGCCCGCGCTTTTTTATCTTATTTCGCCGTCCAACAGCCGCTTTGTCAGCTCGTGCAGATTTTCCACGGTGGTCTTATTCAGAAAATGCTCTATTTTTTCGGCCTGCTCCAGCTCGTCGCCGCTGCCGTTGAGGGCCAGAAGAAAGTTCAGCACGGTGTCGTGGCGGTACATGAGATAATTTCCCTCCTCCAGCCCCGCCCGGGTCAGGTGGATATCCCCGTATTTTTCCCCGCTGACATAGCCCGCCTGCCCCAGCTGAGCCACCATTTTGGTAACTGAGGAGGGCTTGACGTGCAAAAGCCGTGAAAGCTCGCTGACCTTCACTCCGCTCTCCCGGCGGCTCAGCCGGGTTATCATCTCAAGATAGTCCTCCATGGCGCTGCTCATGGCGTCCCCCGCCGCCCGCTGATAGCCCTTGAGCGTATAAAAACCTTCCTCTCCCATAGCCGTCACCTCCCGGGCCGCCCATGAATAACATGGGGTGTAAAGTTTCCTTTAACTAAAATCTATTCGGAGGGTGCGATGAAAATGAACAGGCAGAGCTGCCTTAACGATATACGACCGGGAGAGCGGGCCGTGGTCACGGGCCTTAACTCCACTGGCGCCATGCGCCGCAGACTTTTGGATATAGGTCTTACAAAGAGCACGGAGGTGGAATGTCTGGGCCGCAGCCCCTTTGGGGATCCGTCGGCCTATCTCATCAGGGGCGCGGTGATCGCCATACGCTCCGAGGACGGACGGGATGTGCTGGTCTCGCCGCCTGAAAATGAGGTTACGGCATGGGGCTGACGGTCAGCTCCACCGGCGCGGGGGCGGCGGACGCGGGCCTTAACATACAAAAACTAAGCGCCGCCGACCGGGTGGTGGCGCTGGCGGGAAATCCAAACGTGGGCAAAAGCACGGTTTTCAACGCCCTCACTGGTCTCAATCAGCACACCGGCAACTGGCCGGGCAAGACTGTCACCAACGCTCAGGGGCGCTGCATGGAGGGAAAGCGGCCATATATTCTGGTGGATATACCCGGCACTTATTCTCTCATGGCCCATTCCGCCGAGGAGGAGGTGGCAAGAAACTTCATCTGCTTCGGCGGAGCGGACGGCGTGTGCGTGGTGTGCGACGCCACCTGCCTTGAGCGGAACATGAATCTTGTGCTGCAAACACTGGAAATTACGCCCCATACGGTGGTGTGCGTAAATCTCATGGACGAGGCGAAGCGGAAAAACATAAGACTTGATCTGCCGCTTATCTCAAAACGGCTGGGAGTGCCGGTGGTGGGCGCCGCGGCCAGAAAGAAAAAGACCCTGTCTCCTCTGCTGGACGCGCTGGATGAAGTGACGGGGAGCGGCGAAAGCCCCGCCCCTTTTTGCGTGCGCTACCCCGACGTTATCGAAGAAGCGGCGGGGAAGATACTGCCACGGGCCCTCATGGCGGCGGGGAACAAAATATCTCCCCGCTGGCTCAGCCTGAGGCTTTTGGACGCGGACGCGGCTCTTGAAAAGAAGATGCGGGAGTATCTGGGCGACGGAGTGTTGGACGATCCTGAGCTTACAGCGGCGGTGGCACAGGGCAAAAAAGTGCTTCAGGACGCCGGTATAGGGCCGGACGGACTGAAGGATATGATAGTCACGGCACTGGTGGACGCCGCGGCGGAGCTTTGCCGGGGCGCGGTGAGCCAGGGGCGCAGCGACAGCCGGGACAGGGCGCTGGATAAGATCTTTACAAGCCCGCTGACGGGCTATCCCGTGATGCTTTTAATGCTGGCGCTGGTGTTCTGGCTGACCATCGTGGGGGCAAACTACCCCTCCCAATGGCTGGCGTCGGGGCTTTTTTGGGTACAGGATAGGCTGATGGATTTCATGGCGTATATATCCGCGCCGGCGTGGCTTTGCGGAGCGCTGGTGATGGGCGTGTACCGGGTGCTGGCCTGGGTGGTGTCGGTGGCGGCTCCGGCGGGGCTGGTGATATGGCTGATGGCCAATGTTACCGTGGGCGGGCAGAGCGTTCTTGGCGTTTGCGCCGAGTTTCTTGACCCCTTTGCCCGGCTGATGGGTCTGGACGGGGTGATACTTATGGCCTTCATCCTGGGCTTTCCGGCAAACGAGATAGTGCTGCCCATAATCATCATGGTCTACACCGCTCAGGGCAGTATTCTTGATATGTCCGGCCTTGGGGCCATGAAGGAGCTTTTTGTGCAAAACGGCTGGACTTGGGTCACGGCGGTGAACGTAATGCTCTTTTCCCTGATGCACTGGCCCTGCTCCACCACGCTTATCACCATAAAAAAAGAGACCGGCAGCGCAAAATGGACGGCTCTGGCCGCCGCTCTGCCCACCGTGATGGGCGTTATCAGCTGCGCTGCCTTCACTTCTCTTGTTACAATAATAGGTAAAATGTAAAAAACAGGATAAATAATGCCAAAATTAATAAGAAAAGTTCTGGCAAAGCTTGTAATTATCGAAAGAATTATGTAAAATGAAATTTGTTATTGCGTTGTTATGTAAATTAGTACGTCTTGAAAAATGTGGGGTCTTTTCTACACTCAATTTCGGCGAGGTGAACCGGGATGTCAGAA